>JAPLVX010000071.1:2722-4147 GCA_026396945.1 Candidatus Falkowiibacteriota bacterium | reverse complement strand
TTTGATTGTAATTAGAAACCGACAGGGCGGTCGGAACGCTAGTGGCAAGATTACCGTTCGTCATCGTGGCGGCGGCGCTAAGCGCTATATCAGAATTGTTGATTTTAAAAGGGATAAATTTGATATTCCCGCCGTTGTTAAGACAATCGAATATGATCCCGGACGTGGTAGTCGAATCGCTTTGGTTGCTTATGCTGATGGAGCGAAGAGATATATTATTGCTCCTCATGGTCTAGTTGTCGGCGATCAAGTTATGAGTTCTCAAGAATTGATTGAAATAAAACCGGGTAATGCCTTGCCGGTTAAATTCATTCCGGCTGGGATTGCTATTCATTGTGTAGAGCTCGAACCAGGTCGTGGCGCCAAAATGGGACGCGGGGCCGGTAATATTGTTAATGTCATGGGAGTTGAAGGCAAGTATGCGCAGATTAAATTACCGAGCGGAGAAATCAGATTAATTAAAAAAGATTGTCTGTGTACGGTTGGCCAGGTAAGTAATCCGGACAAACGCCATATTAGTTTAGGTAAGGCTGGCCGCAGTCGTCATTTAGGCATTCGCCCGACTGTCCGCGGTACGGCTATGAATCCAGTTGATCACCCACATGGTGGCGGTGAAGGCAATCAGCCCATAGGTCTTAAGGCCCCCAAAACTAAATGGGGTAAATTGGCTCTGGGGGTAAAAACGAGACGCAAACACCAATCAGACCGCTTGATTATTAAACGTCGCGGCAAGAAGAGAAAATAAGATTATTAAAATTATTTAAATAAATATGTCCAGAAGTTTAAAAAAGGGACCTTACGTAAACTTAAGAATAATTAAAAAAATTCAGAATTTAAAAGCGGGTGAAAAAACCGTAATTAAAGTTTGGGATCGAGCCTGTTCTATTACTCCAGAAATGGTCGGATTTACCATGGGCGTCCATAATGGCAAGACTCATGTCCCGGTTTATGTGGTCGAAAATATGGTTGGCCATAAACTTGGCGAATTTGCCGCTACTAAAAAGTTCGTTACCCATGGCGGTAAGATGGCCAAGGCTCAGGCCAAGGACGGAAAGTAATAACTTAATTTTATGGAAATAAAAGCTAACTTAAATCATTTAAGAATGTCGCCGCGCAAAGTGCGCCTCGTGATTGACGTGGTGAGATTAATGCCGGTCGTAGCCGCTTTGGATCAATTGAAATTTATTAATAAAAAAGCGACGGAGCCGGTGGCCAAATTATTGAATTCCGCGATTGCCAATGCGGTTAATACTTATAATTTAGAAAAAAGTAATTTATATATTAAGACCATTACTTCCAGCGAAGGGGTAATGTTGAAACGTTGGTTTCCCCGCGCTCACGGTCGAGCGACTTCAATTCGAAAGCGTGGCTGTCACCTGGGTATTGTCTTAGATGAAATCACGCCTAGCGGTAAGGCCTCGAAAA
>JAPLVX010000071.1:0-2688 GCA_026396945.1 Candidatus Falkowiibacteriota bacterium | reverse complement strand
AGCTATGGATGAAGGCGGAAAAGGCGGCAAGGGTTTTGCCGGCAAAATGTTTAATCGCAAAGTTGGCTAATTAATAAACAAAAAGTTTTAATACTATGGGCAAAAAAGTAAATCCAAAAATATTTCGCATGGGCATCACTAAGACTTGGCCGTCGACTTGGTTTGAGTCCGGCGCCAGCTATATTAAAAATGTTAAACAGGATGTTTTGGTGCGAAAGTATTTAATTAAAGAATTCAAGGAAGCGGGTGTTGATCGGGTTGAAATCGGTCGTAGTATCAACAAGATTGAAATTAGTCTCTGGACCGCTAAGCCGGGTCTGGTGATTGGCCGCGGTGGTAATGGAGCCGAAGAGCTAAAGAAAAAAATCCATGATAAATTTTTAAAAAATTTCCGTTTGTCCGAAATCAATTTGAATATAAAAGAGGTTAGCCGGCCGAATCTTAGTTCGCAGATTTTAGTTCAGTCTATGATTTTAGATATTGAAAAAAGAATGCCGTTTCGAAAAGTTATGAAGCAAACTATCGGTAAAGCCGAACGCGCTGGCGCCCAAGGAATTAAAGTCGTGATCAGCGGTCGTTTAAATGGCGCCGAAATTGCCCGAACGGAAAAATTAGTTTCCGGTAAAGTTCCGCTCCATACTTTAAGGGCGGACATTGATTATGCCCGCGGTGCCGCCCATACTACTTACGGCGCAATTGGCCTTAAAGTCTGGGTTTATCGCGGTGAAGTTTTTGAAAAAGAAAAGGAAAGCTAAAAAGACAATTAATAATAGCAAAATATGTTAATGCCAAAGAAACAAAAGCACCGTAAAGATCACAAGCGTCGGCAAGGCGGAAAGGCCAGCCGTATGCTTAATATTAGTTTTGGTAGTTATGGTTTGAAAAGTACGACCGCTTGTTGGGTGACTTCGCGACAAATTGAATCGGCGCGCCGGGTCATCACTAAATTTATTAAAAAAGGCGGTAAAATGTGGATTAGAATATTTCCGGACAAACCGGTGACGGCTCACGGCGGAGAACTCCCCATGGGTAAAGGTAAAGGTGCGGTTGATCATTATGTGGCGATTGTTAAACCGGGAATGATTATGTTTGAACTTGAAGGAGTTGATCCTAAAATTGCTAAAGAAGCTTTAGAATTGGCTGCTTATAAATTACCGGTTAAATGTAAATTTGTAACAAAAGTAAGTAAATAAAAATATGGACAGTCAAGAACTAAAAACTAAAAATCCGGCTGAACTGCAAACCTTATTAAGCGTCGATCGAGAAAAATTACGCGAACTACGTTTCAAAGATTCCAATAAGCAATTAAAAAATATTCGCGAGATAAGATCCGTGAAAAAAACGATTGCTCGGATTTTGACCTACCTTAAATTAGCTAGTTCTAAAAAATAATTTTTAATTTATGCCAGCTAAAAGTGAAGAAAAAACAGTTGCCAAAACTATTATCCGGAAAAAATTCACCGGCGTAGTGGTTAGCGATAAAAACAACAAGACAATTATAGTTAGGGTTGATCGGGTTAAAATTAACCCTAAATATAAAAAAAGATACACCGTTAGTTCTCGTTATAAAGTTCATGATGAGAAGAATGTCTGTAAAACTGGGGATAAAGTTACCTTTGTTGAATGTCGCCCCCTTAGTAAAGATAAACGATGGCGTGTTATTAAATAATTAATTATATGGTTCAAACCCAAACATATCTAAAAGTAGCCGATAATTCAGGCGCTAAATACGTCATGGTTATTAAAGTGCTCGGCGGTTATAAGAGACGTTACGCCGGCGTCGGCGATATTATCGTGGGCGCGGTTAAAGAAGCGGCCCCGCATGCGCCAATCAAAAAGGGTGATGTAATTAAGGCGGTGATTGTGCGCACCAAAAAAGAAATTCGCCGCGTTGATGGTTCTTATGTTCGTTTTGATGATAATGCCTGTGTAATTATTACTGATAAAGAGAAAAAAGACCCCAAAGGGACGCGTATCTTTGGTCCGGTCGCTCGCGAAATAAGAAAAGCCGGTTTTATTAAAATCGCCTCTCTAGCCCCCGAAGTTTTGTAAATTTAAAAAATGCTAATCTTATGAATATTAAAAAAAATGACAAAGTAAAAATATTAGCCGGCAAAGATCGGGGCAAAACCGGAAAAGTTTTGCAAGTTTTGCCAGCCGAAGAGAAGGTTAGCGTCGAAGGTTTAAATCTGCTAATTAAACATTTGCGACCAAGGCGGCAGGGCGAGAAAGGGCAGAGAATTGAGTTCCCGGCTTTTATTAATCTTTCCAATGTCGCTTTGCTTTGTCCCAAATGCGGTAAAACAACTCGCGTGGCCCATAAATTTATAGCGCAACCAGAGGGCCGTAAAGCCAAGAAATACCGCGCTTGTAAGAAATGCCAAGAAGTAATCGATTAGTTTAAAATATTAAGTAAGTTTTTATATGAGATTAAAAGAAAAATATCAAAAGAAAATATTACCGGAATTAAAGAAAAATTTGGGTTATAAAAATGATTTTTTGGCGCCCCGTTTAACTAAAGCGGTTATTAACGTTGGCTTCGGTCGTCAAGCTAAAGAAAAAGATTTGGTTACGGCCGTGGAGGAAGGGCTAATCAAAATTAGTGGCCAGAAACCGGTTTTCACTAAAGCCAAGAAATCAATTTCCGCTTTCAAGGTTAGAGAAGGGATGGTCATTGGCGCGATGGTT
>JAPLVX010000070.1 GCA_026396945.1 Candidatus Falkowiibacteriota bacterium | reverse complement strand
GCATCCGTAGCGGAAGCTGTGGATGGATCACCTCCTTTCTAGGGAGATATTTCTCTACTCTTCGGAGCAAGAGAAAAGTCGACATAGTTAATCGCAAGATTAATTATGAATATCCGAATCGGTGCCAATTAGACTCATAAATCAAAATTCACTTTTAAAAAACAGCCCTGTATAGGGTTGTTTTTTGTTGGCTTCACCTTACTATTGACAAAACCTATTACTTATAGTAAGCTGCTAAATTAGCTCATTACAATTAATACCAATGTACCGAACCAATATTCCGATTAACCAAAAAACAAAAAATGAAGAAACAAGTAATTATTATGATAACAACTACCATTTTTATGGTGGTTGTGACCAATTGTGCCAAAGCTCAAGACGGTCTTAACGATAGTCTTAATGTTGAAAATTTAACCGAACTCTGGGTCCAAACACCCAACTTGCCAAATAATTTGGACAACAAGCAGCAAATTATTTACTTTGAAAACAAGGAAACAGGCGGACGAATATATAATTTCCGTTATGGTAATTTCCCTAAACCAGGTGAAATAATTACTGATAACGATTTTCGTATTGAAATGTCCAAGATTCAATGGCCAAGAATAATGGAATATCAAAGCGAAAGCATGAAGATGGTAGTCAATCTCACGGAGCTTGAAGCACCAACTAAATTATCACACCAATGTTATGATCTCCCAAAAATAATAAAAGGGAGGGTTGTCGTCCGGGCAGTTGACCCTGGTTACAACTGCTTTTTTATAGTAGTATCGCCAAAAGGAGATTGGTATGTTACCAGAACAACGGGAGAAGAAAGGTGGCTTAAAACCCATAAATGATTTCCCTCTCACAAAAAAGGCCGAATAATTAATTCGGCCGCTTTTTTTATCCTAGATATATTAAAATTTTATCTCACCCCAATTGCTCGTCTTACTTTTTCCATTTTCCCATTCGCCATCTTTTCAACTTTCTTCCGACCGCTTTCTAAAATAACCATTACCTCTTGATCAGAAAAACTATTATACTTCTTTTGAAAATCGCTTAAAAATTTAGCCACGACTTCGGCTAAATCTTTTTTAAAATCACCGTAACCCTTACCTTGATAGTCTTTGACTAAATCGGAAATCGGTTTATTACTTATAACGGAATAAATAGTAAGTAAGTTAGAAATACCCGGACGCTTAATCGGATCATAAGCAATATTTGCCTCTGTATCAGTTACGGCGCGCATTATTTTCTTTTTAGCAATTTCGATATCATCCAACAAACCGACACAATTATTTTGATTGGCATCGCTCTTGCTCATTTTCTTAGTCGGCTCAAGGAGCGACATAATTCGCGCTCCTTCTTGGCGAACAACCGCTTCGGGCACTTTAAAAATATTTCCAAACTCATTATTGAAACGGCGCGCGATATCACGGGCTAACTCCACGTGTTGTTTTTGGTCTTCACCGACTGGTACAATATCCGTATCATACATTAAAATATCAGCTGCCATTAAAACCGGGTAATCATATAAACCGACGCTCACGGCTTCGCGATCTTTACCGGCCTTATCCTTGAACTGCGTCATTTTATTTAAGTCCGCGATATAAGCGCCATAACAATTAAAAATCCAAGCTAATTCAGTATGGGCCGGGACGGCTGATTGTTGAAAAATAATTGATTTTTTGGGGTCAATTCCAGCCGCTAAATAAATTTTCGTTACCTCAATAATCCTCTTTCTTAATTCTTCTGGATCTTGTTTAACGGTTATGGCGTGATAATCAACCACCGAAAAAATACAATCATACTCTTTTTGCATCTCCACCCATTGCGAAATGGCGCCGATATAATTACCGACGTTTAAGCGACCGCTAGGCTGAATGCCGGAAAAAATTGTTTTTTTCATATATATTTATCATTAATTCTCTTATAATCATAAATTAATTAAGCTTTTTTAGCAAATTTCGAAATCGCCCCGAGTTGAAAAAATAAAAAGATTATGCTAACTTAAAAACATTCCTCGGGGTGTAGTATACCGGTAGTACGCATGCATGGGGTGCATGTAGACCGGGTTCAATTCCCGGCACCCCGACCGATAAACCCAGACAAATAAATTATTTCGTTTTGGGCTCGTAGTATAGTGGTAATACGGGGCATTCGCATTGCTCAGACGCGAGTTCGATTCTCGCCGAGTCCACCAGGATTAGATATTCGGGCTGTGGTATAGTGGTATTACGCACGCTTCGGGTGCGTGTAATTCCGGTTCGATTCCGGGCAGCCCGACCAATTAAAAAAACATTTTCTAACTAAGGAAATCGTTTTTTTATTATTAAATTTTTTATAAATAATTTTTCAAGCCTTATTTGCCAAAAACAAATTTCCTGATTATAATAGGTAGGTAAACCGAGACAAATTCAAAGCTTAAAGCGCTTGAATTATTTTTATTATTTATGATAGATTTTAAACAAAAAATGGAAGAAGAACAGAGACAAAATCAACCGGGGTTCAACCAAGAATTAGAAGATTTACTAATCGCCACGAAAAAAAGACGCAAAACTACTACCTATATTATTGCCTTAATAGTAATTGGGATTATTTTCGCCGGTAAAATCATTATGTCGAGCCAAGGCGCAAGTGGTTGGTTTGGTGAAAATTCTTGGTTCAGCAAAATAAAACATTTAACCGGTATCGCTGATAATAAACTAAAGGGCGAAGAAAATGATCGCGTTAATATATTATTATTAGGCATGGGCGGAAAAAATCATGACGGCGCTTATTTAACCGACACGATTATCCTCGCTAGTATAAAACCCTCAACCGGCCAAGTGGCTTTAATTTCAATCCCGCGCGACTTAACGGTTCCAATCGAAGGTTCCGGCTGGCGAAAAATAAATAATATTAATGCGCTCGCCGAAGCGAAACAACCAGGCAACGGAGGCGAAGTGACCAGGGCGGCGATCAGTGATCTGTTTGATGTGCCGATTGCCTATTATGTCAGCGCTGACTTTGACGGCTTCACTGAAGTAATTAATGAGCTCGGCGGCATTGATGTGAATGTTGAAAATACTTTAGAGGATTATGAATATCCGATTCTCGGTCAAGAAGATAACCCTAATTATTACTCCCGCTTCGAACATTTATATATTCCGGCCGGACCGCAAAAAATGACTGGAGAATTAGCTCTAAAATACGCGCGGAGTCGACATGCCTACGGCAAGGAAGGAACCGATTTTGCCCGTTCTCACCGCCAACAATTAATTATGGAGGCGGTTAAAGAAAAACTTTTGTCTCGCGATAATTTGCTAAAACCGGTTATGATCGCCAAAATCATAAATCAACTAGAGACGCATGTCAGTACTAATTTAGAAATCTGGGAAATGGTCAGACTCTGGGACCTGACAAAAACTGTTGATCGCAGTAAAATTATAAATAAGGTGGTTGATAATAGCCCGGATAGTTTTTTGATTGATTCGCGGGGCGAAGATGGCGCTTATATCTTGGTTCCTAAAAGCGGTAATTTTAATAACATTAAAGAATTCATTAGAAATATTTTCGGTGATACTGGTAGCTTCGGTTCCGATGGCATCACCGAGTTAGGACTTAATCACACGACTTCGACTAATGACTCGGCTAAGGTAAATAAAGCAACCGATTACCCTAGATTAGAAATCATGAATGGCACTTGGATCAATGGTTTGGCGGGGCAAGAAGCTGGTCTGCTCAAAGAATATAATTTCAATATTACCAAAGTTGGCAACGCGGCTGATCGCAATTATACTAAAACGCTTATCTATGATTTAACTTACGGCAAAAAAGCGACCGACTTAAAAATTCTACAAAGTTTAACCGGGGCAGAATTAGCCTTTGATTCGCCCGAATGGTTAAAAGTTTATACCGATGAAATTAAGGCCAAAAGCACGACGACGGAGGCGGTCGCTAAAATTATTGCCGCTACCACCAGCCCGACAACTAATAACACCCCCAACGATATTTCTAGCACGACGAAGTCAAACGCGGTGGGCGATAACTCTCTAGCCAAAGCGACGACGACTCCCAAGTTAATTCCAGATTTTGTTTTGCTTCTCGGCGCTGATGCTAAAAAATATTAAGACGCGAGAAAATAAGCTTATTGAAACCTAAAAATAATTCAGTGGCTAATCATCCGGCAGAAATAAAATAAACATATGGCCAAGAAATCAAAAGAAACACCGACGACACCGATGGCTAAGAAATCAAAATCAATACCAATCGTCGCTATTTTCGGACGAACTAATGTCGGTAAGTCAACGCTTTTTAATTGCTTAGTTGAGAAAAGACAGGCGCTGGTTTCTAGTATTCCGGGGACGACCCGCGACAGTAATATTAATAAAGTCACTTGGAATAATCGGGAATTTGAATTAATTGATACGGCCGGGATTATTGATTATCGCTACTTAAGTGGTAAGGCAACCAAAAAAACGGACATTGAAGCCCAAACCCAGGATCAGGCTCGCTCCTATCTGGAAAAAGCGAGTCTAATTATATTCCTGGTTGATAATAAAGCTGGTTTCCTCTCTGAGGATCGGGAACTGGCGCGTTTAGTGCAGAGAAGTGTTACTTTTAAAAACAAAACTCTGCTGGTAGCCAATAAAGTGGATAATTTTAAACAGGCTAGCGAAGCAGCAATATTTAATAAGATTGGCTTAGGTGAACCGATTAATATCTCCGCGCTGACTGGCGCCGGCACTGGCGACTTGTTAGATCTAATTATTAAAAAACTTTACAAAACGACGCCGAAAAAAATTAAAGGCGTGCGGGCCGAAAAATTATCAAAAATCAAAACCGCTCCGATAAAAAAAGAGGTAAAGAAAATAACCCTTTGTATTATTGGCCAACCGAATGTCGGTAAATCCTCTCTCTTAAATTCGATCTTAGGTTACGAGCGAGTGATGGTCAGCCCGATTCCGCATACCACGCGCGAACCGCAAAACATGGATCTGACTTACCAGGATACTTTAATCACGGTTATCGACACGGCCGGAAGTT
>JAPLVX010000091.1:2324-9168 GCA_026396945.1 Candidatus Falkowiibacteriota bacterium | reverse complement strand
GGACGAAATCAGCGGCCATGGCGCGCATGACCGTTTCCGCGCCGCCACGTTCGTATAAACTGTTTAAAATTCCAATTTTCATATTTTAATTAAACGTTTTTTAAAAATAATTTTCTCCACTTTTTAAGTTTCTCCAGCAAAATTTTTTTACCCAAACAAATTCAAAATTTTCTCTTTCATTAATTCCAGACCATATTTTTCCTCCGCCAATCTTCTGGCCGCCTGGCTCATTTTTTGTCGCCCATCATTATCCCGCAAAATAAGTTCCAATTTATTTTTTAAGTCAGCCACGTTATCCGGTTCGATCAAAAAGCCTTCCTGGCCGTCAGTAAAGACGCTTCTCACCCCCGGCAGATTAGAAGCGATTACCGGTGTTCCGCAAGCCATCGCTTCAATTAAAACCAAGCCAAAGGCCTCGTTTCTATTAATTGAAGGCAGGACTAGAACATCGGCGCTTTGAAAAGTTTTAATTAATTCTTCGCCGCCTAATTTGCCGCAAAATTTAACCTGGGTGCCGATTTCCAAGTCCGCCGCCAGCGCCCGGTATTCAAGCTCTAATTCGCCCTCGCCGGCAATTTTTAAGACCCAATCTTTATTAGCTAATTCACTGGCGGCTTTGATTAGATTGTTAACTCCTTTAAAGTAATGGGCGCGGTCTAGCCCACCAACAAACAGAATCGTTAGTTTATCTTTTTTAATAAATTTTGTCGTTACAAAGTCAATCACTTTTTTAATTTGTGTCATTAGCTTGCCCGCTGGCTCGGTTTTTAATATATCCGGTTTAAAGCGATTTAAATCCAGACCGAAAGGAATTTCCTGGAATTTATCAGGGTATTTTTGATAAATATTTTTTATTTGGCCATTCTTTATATAATCTAAACTGGCGCTGACGATTATATCCGCTCGCTTTAATAAATTAGCCCGGATTAAACGGCTGGGTAGAGACAATAATTTTAAGAAGGGTTTATCAAAGCTAACATCCATATGGTAATGAACGATTAATTTAGTTTTTTTATTAAAAATTTTAAATAGCCAAACAATTTCCGCTGTCCCAAAGAAAGGGTAGTGAAGATAAATATAATCAAAGCGCCCCAGTTTAAATAAAAGCTGGGGAGCGAAAGCGCTATGGCCGTATTTTAGCCAGGGTTTTAAATTATCCGGATAAAAATTAGTTACTTCGTGCCTAGTAGCCAGGAGTTGTGAAATGGTATAGGCGCTATTGCCGATGCCGCCGGCATAGGGCGGGAAAGCGCAAACCACTTGGGCGATTTTCATAAATTAATTTTCATATTTTCAAAGTCGATTTTAAAGCTTTAATTTTTTGGATTTTTCCTTTCCGCCACTTCGCGCTGGGCCACTTCGCGCACCACTAAGCTTAGATTATTTTCTAGTTTGGCCACCTTTAGTCTTAATCGGAACAAGAGATAAAACAAAATAATGACGGCGAGATAGATTAGGAAATTTATACCGGAAGCGGAAAAGCCTAAACTATGAACCAAGCTATCAATTTGTTTAATAAAGATAATCGCTAAGCCGGCAATTAGCCAGAAAAATAACCAGAGGACTAATTCATTTTTGGAAATGCTATCTTTCCGCCGCTGGCCGAACAAACGGATGACGAAAAAGATAATAATGATTAAAGCGAGAATTTGTTGCCACATATAGCTTAGTTTTATTTAATAATCTTTTGGATAATTAAATCCTTAATAATTCTCAGGCCCCCGGAAAAGTTTTGTCCGAACTCATGATAAGTAACCGTGATCGGCACTTCTTTAATTTTTAATTTATTTCTAAAGGCCTCGGCGATATATTCACTGCAATGGGCTTTGCCGTTATTGGTAATTTTAATTACTTCCGCGGCCTGGCGGCTTAAAGCTCGGAAGCCGCTCTGTGGATCAGTTAAATTAATGCCTAAGAGGCGATTAACCAAGCGCGCCACAGGGATAATCAAATGCCTTTTGGCCCAGGGTAAATTAGATTTTTTACCCAAGAAACGGGAGCCAAAAACTACTTCCGCCTCGCCGCTAATAATCGGCGCAATTACATCTTTAATTTCCGCGGCGGCGAATTGATCGTCGGCGTCAAAATGAACAATAATATCCGCGCCCGTCTTAAGAGCGTAATTAGTCCCGGTTTGCAGAGCACCGCCTTGATCCAGATTAATCAGATGCTGCAAAACCGTCACTCCGGTCGCCGTGGCCAAGCGATAAGTCTCGTCACGAGAATTATCATCAACTACAATAAGCTCGTCAACCAGGGGCTTAACTTTGTTGATTACTGTCACAATCCGCTCCGCTTCGTTATAGGCCGGGATCACGCAAACTATTTTCATAAGGCTAGTTTTTTTATAATTCTTATAACTTCAAAATCTCTTCGACTGATATTAGTCCGTTTTTTAGTTTTAGTAAAGCATCAGCTAGGAGCGATTTTTTAGTTGTCGGCGTGATTAATTCAAATAAAGCAACTTTAAGTTCCTCGCCTTGATTTTGACAGTAAGAACAGCCCGGCGCTTCATAGACAAACTTGGGCAAAAATTTAGCAATGTCCTTATATTTATGGCTGAGCTCGCTAATTTCGTCTTTAGTAATCGGATGCTTCTTTAAACATTTCGGACAGTTTCTTCTCGCTAAGCGTTGGTTAATAATTAATTTTAAGTTTTCTTTAATTAAATTGGCCGAACAATTATCTTTTAATTGTTTAGCCACTTTAGCCGCCTTGTCTGTTTTAAGGCCGGCCAAAACTAGACGACCACTATGAGCAGCCGTCAAAGCTAGGGGGAGTAGTCCCTCATCATTTATTTCCATCAAGGCAATTATTTCCGAATCATGTTTCAAGAGTCGTTCAATATTTTTGCGATAATGTAAATTTTCCGGTTGTTTAATCAAAATTTGATTTACGCCCTTAATTTTTTGTTCTAAGAAGTTTTCTAAAGTATAAATACTTAGCTGCTCCTCATTGAGATAATTGAGCAGGGAATACAAAGTGCTAGATAGCCCCTGATTAAACGGAGCGCTCACCACAATCAAGCCCTGGCGGCTTTTTAATATTTTTTTAATTAAGTTCAAATCGTCTGTTTCTAAGCCCAGTTCATTCAAACGGCGCAGTTTTGGTTTTTTATCAATAAAATTAATAATCAAACGTTGGTTGTCTCCCTCTTTAAGGGCGGTGATATAAAAAGTCCATTCTTTATCGCGGTGCCTGATCTTATAGTATTTATTTATCCCTAAACTTTTGCCGGATAAGGCCATGATTTCTTGTAAATCAGCCATTAGTTCTTGCTGGCGTTTAGGCGATAAACGCCATTCGTGTTGGCTAAGCCCGAGTTCGTCGCCCCTAATAATCGTACCCTCAGGGCCGGATTCAATGATTAAATTTTTCAAACCTTGCCAATTAGCGTAATGGCAAAGGTGGGTAATAATTCTTCCGGGCATGGACTTGATATTTCAAAGCTATTTTTAGGCCTAAATAAATGAATAAGCCTAAAATATTGCCTTAAAATTTTTTTATATATTAGTCAATCTACCTTAATTATAGCATTATTTTATATTATGTTAAAATATGTTAGAATTGAGTTAGATTGAATTATAATTTTAATTTATGTTTTATTTTTCCAAGGTCTATAATTATTTGACCGATTTTAGGGGTAATTTCAAAAAAGCGCTGGGGGCGGTGTTTTCTCCCCGATCTTTTAAGGTTTATCTGATTTTAACTTTAATTTTTCAAGCTTTAACCTGGTATATCGCTTATTATATTTATCGTAATTTAACCGGTGATTTATTGATTTTGCATTATAACGTCGATTTCGGCACGGATTTAATCGGTCCGCCCAGCCGGGCTTTCAGCGGCCCGCTTTTTGGTCTCTTGATTTTTTTCGTTAATTCCGGCCTGGCCTTATTTCTCAGGGCTAAAAATACCAAGCAAAAACTTAATTTTATTAATCATTTGCTCATTGCCGGCGCCATGGTGCTCAATTTGTTTTTACTCATATCCTTATTTACTATTTATTTAAATAATTTCCGCTAAGCTTATTTATTCGCCATTGTCTCGGCCCATAATTAGGCCGGGCTCGCCCCCATTCTATGATGGAATTTTACCTTATTAAAATTTTATTGCTCTCGACTTTGGCTTTTGTCTTCGCCATGTTTATTACTCCGGCCTTAAGCCATTTTTTATATAAATATAAGTTAGGCAAAAAAATCCGCAATAATGGCCTCACCCCGATTTTTTCTAAACTTCATGCCCATAAAACCGGTACCCCGACCATGGGCGGTATTTTAATCTGGGGAACAGTTTTAGTTCTTAGTTTGATTTTTTCTCTTCTACCGAAAATTTGGCCGCTGGAAATATTTAAGGAGCTGAATTTTCTGTCCCGAGCCGAAACCCTCCTGCCTTTAGGCGCCCTGGTCATTAGCGCTTTAATCGGTTTATTTGATGATTGGCTTGATGTCAGAGAAAAAGGAGTTTTGGGTGGCGGCGGCTTGAAATTACGCCATCGCTTAATAATTTATACCCTGATTGCGATTGCCGGCGCCCTCTGGTTTTATTTTAAACTTGATTGGACAGTTTTTCATGTCCCCTTTTTAGGAAATTTTGAGATTGGCGCTTGGTATATTCCTATTTTCATTTTTATAATTGTGGCCACTTCTTTTTCCGTTAACGAAACTGACGGTTTAGACGGTTTAGCCGGCGGCACTCTGCTTTTATCATTTGCCGCTTACGCCGTGATCGCTTTTTCTTTAGGGCGCTATGATCTAGCCACTTTTTGCGGGGTGATTATGGGGGCTTTACTCGCTTTTTTATGGTTCAATATCCCGCCGGCGCGTTTTTACATGGGCGACACCGGCGCTATGAGTTTAGGCGTAACTTTAGGAATTATTGCGCTTTTAACTAATAACGCCTTGCTTTTGCTCTTTGTGGGCGTAATTTTCTTGATCGAATCGGCCTCGGTGATTATTCAAGTTTTATCTAAACGTTGGCGAGGGAAAAAAGTTTTTCTTTCGGCGCCGATTCATCATCATTTTCAAGCCATGGGTTGGCCGGAGTCTAAAATAGTTATGCGCTTCTGGGTCTTATCCGGTCTAGGCGTGGTTTTAGCTTTAATTATATTTTTATTAGACAAGCAATTTTAATTCATGTTCAAGTTTAATTCATGTTCAAAAGACTTAAAAATTTATTAATTACAAAGGGCAAGCATGAACCGGATAAAAGTTTAATGATTGCCGTTTTTGTTTTGATAATTTTTGGGTTGATTATGCTCTCGAGCGCTTCTTCGGTCGTGTCTTATGCGACCTATGGCAATATTTACCATTTTTTATGGCGGCAATTAGCCGCTTTGGCGGTCGGTTTGGTGGCCTGGTTTATTTTTTCGCGGCTTGATTATCATCTTTGGCGCAAATATGCGGTGATGGCTTTATTTGTTTCCCTGGGTTTATTAATTCTCGTTTTTATTCCCGGGCTTAAATCAAATAGCGGTACGGCTGCCCGTAGTTGGATTAACGTTTTTGGTTTTTCTTTCCAGCCCTCGGAATTAGTTAAATTAACCTTTTTAGTTTATCTGGCGACCTGGCTGGAAGCAAAAAAGGGGCAGCTCAGCAGTTTCGCCGGCGGCTTTTTTCCTTTTATTGTCATCATGGGGGTTGTCAGCTTATTGATGATGGCCCAACCGGATTTTGGCACTTTATTTATTATTGCTTTTACTTCGCTGATTGTTTTTTTCGTGGGCGGCGCTAAATTTAGCCATATCTTAATTATTATTCTGCTGGCGGCCTTATTATTATTTTTAATGTTAAGTTTCAAGTCTTCTTATCGCGACGATCGTTTTAAGTGCTTGCAGAATCCGGGCTATAGCCCGCAAGATAAATGTTATCAAATTAATCAATCTCTGATTGCGGTCGGTTCGGGCGGTTGGTTCGGACGGGGCCTGGGCCAAAGCCGACAGAAATTTATGTATTTGCCCGAGGTTTGGAGCGATGCGATTTTTCCGATTATCGCCGAGGAAATCGGCTTTGTTTTCTGCGTTTTATTAATTTTATTATTCTTTTTCATTTTTTATCGGGGCCTGATGATCGCCCGCGCCGCTCCGGACGCTTTCGGTCAATTGCTGGCGACCGGGATTGTCGCTTGGTTCGGGGTCCAGACTTTTTTAAATATTGGCGGTATGATTAATTTGATTCCCATGACCTGCGTGCCTTTGCCTTTCGTTTCCGCCGGTGGGCGTCAAACTAAAAGATAAGATCTAAGTTTTATTTATGTCCGAAGATATTAGAAACAAACCAAGAATTATTTTATCCGGTGGCGGAACCATGGGTTCAGTAACCCCACTTTTAGTTTTGGCCGAGGAGCTCAAAAATCGTTATGATTTTATTTTTGTCGGCACGCGTCACGGGGTGGAGCGGGGAATTGTCACTAAACTTGATTATTTAAAATATAAACCCCTAATTAGCGGTAAATGGCGGCGTTATTTCTCTCTTTATAATTTTTTAGATTTATTTAAAGTTAAAATAGCTTTCTGGCAATCGCTTTGGTTTTTAAGAAAAGTCCGGCCGGCTTTAGTTATCAGCGCCGGCGCCTACGTCAGCGTGCCTTTAGCTTGGGCGGCCTATTTCTTAAAAATTCCGGTTTTAATTCATCAACAAGATATTCGCCCGGGTTTTGCTAACCGTCTAATGGCCAAAACTGCCAAGATTATCACCGTTACTTTTAAAAAATCTTTGGCTGATTACGGCGCCAAGGCAGTTTGGGTCGGTAATCCTTATAAAGATTTAAAACGTGAAAATTCCGAGCGAATTGTGGCCGCCTTTAGATTGAAAGAAAATCTGCCCTTGGTTTTAGCCTTAGGTGGCGG
>JAPLVX010000091.1:0-2302 GCA_026396945.1 Candidatus Falkowiibacteriota bacterium | reverse complement strand
TAGAAGAACTCACTGCCTTTTGCCAAATAATTAATATTACCGGTCCGAATAAGCAAGTTAATCAGTCTTTGCTGGATAATTATCAGTCCTATGAATTCTTAGAGCATGATAAATTATTGGCTTTAATGTCACGGGCGGATTTAGTGATTTCTCGGGCGGGTCTGGGCGTTTTAACTGAATTGTCTAATTTAGCCAAACCGACGATTCTAATTCCGCTGCCCGATTCTCATCAAGAAGACAACGCCGCGCTTTGGCTTAGTCAGGAGGCGGCCGCTGTTTTAAAGAATGGTGATTTGACCCCGGATAAATTAGTGGAGACCGTTAAAGAAATATTAAGTAATGAGGCGCTTAGAAACCACCTAAGCCAAAACATTAAGGCGATTCTGCCGGCTGGGGCGACTGAAGCTTTAAAATTAATTATTATAAGTTTAGTGGAGAATTCTCCACGAAATAATTCTCCGAGAAATTAATATTTAGCCTTAACCATAAGTAGTATTTCTTCGTTCAAACGATTTCTGTGGCAAAAATTAATTATCATTAATTTTTGCGGTACGAAATCGATTCACTCCAAAAAACTACTTATGGTTAAGACATTCCTTATTATTCAATTCATATTATGATTTCCATATCCGGATCCAAATCTAAAACTAAACTGAATTATTATTTTATCGGCCTCAAGGGTGTCGGCATGACTATGCTGGCGCAGTTTTTAGTTAAGACCGGCAATCGAGTTAGCGGCTCGGACATCAAGGATGTTTTTCTAACTGACTCGGTTTTGCAACAGTCAAAAATAAAAGTTTTAAGTCCTTTTAATCCCAAAAATATTCCGCTTAGTTCGAAAAAGGGTTTGGCTAAGGTCGAGGTGATTGTTCATTCTTCCGCTTTCACGCCGGAGAATAATGTCGAGCTGGCATATATAAAAAATAATCCTGCCCGTTTTAAAAATATTAAGATTTTAAGTTATGCCGAGGCTTTAGGCGGAATTTTTAATTCTTATTATGGCCTAGCCGTTTGCGGCAGCCATGGGAAAACTACGACCGCCGCTTGGCTCGCTTATGTTTTGTGGCGGGCGGGGTTTGAGCCCAATGTTTTAGTCGGTTCCAGCGTGCCCCAATTTAAAAATCAGAGTAGCTTAGTCGGCGCCTCTAAATATTTGGTGGCGGAAGTTGATGAATATCAAAATAAATTAAAATATTTTGCGCCCCAGGGAGTGATTTTGAATAATATTGAATACGATCATCCGGATTTTTTCAAAACCGAGGCGTCTTATGTTAAAGTCTTCGCTGACTTCATAAGGAAAGTTCCCGCTAGCGGGTTTTTGGTAGCCAATGGCGCTGATAAATATATCCAAAAGATAAAAAATAATTGTCGGGGCACTTTAATAACTTATAGCTTAAGGCAAGTCCAGGATATAAAGACCAAAAACGGCTTAACTAGCTTTACTTTTGGCAGACTGGGCGAATTTAAAATCCGTCTCCTCGGTGCCCATAATATTTTAAATGCCTTAGCCGTGATTAAGACCGCCCTAAGATTAAAAGTACCGCTCGCTCAAATTAAAAAGTACTTAGCCGAATTTAAGGGCACGGCCCGACGAGCGCAGATTTTAGGAAAGTATCAGGAGGCGCTAATTATTGATGATTATGCCCATCATCCAACCGAAGTCAAAGCGACCCTAGAGGCTTTGCGCGCCGTTTATCCTAAACGAAACATTATTACGGTTTTCCATCCCCATACTTATACGCGCACCAAAGCCCTGTTCAAGGATTTTGTGACGAGCTTTAAAGATACGGACGAATTAATTATTTTGAATATCTATGGTTCGGCGCGAGAGAAACAAGGCGGGGTATCGAGTCAAGAATTAGTCACGGCGATAAACACTTTTAATAAAAAACAAAAAAGAGATCAATCAATTAAAAATTTAGCGGATTTAAAGGCGGCCACTAAATATCTGCGTCAGCGGCTAGGTAAAAATGATTTATTAATTTTAATGGGCGCCGGGGAAGTATTTCGGGTGGGGGAGAATTTACTACGCAAATAATATGTTAACTAAACAAATTATTCCCCGCTTAGACTTGGAGAAAATTCTAGCTAATTTTTCCTTGGGAAAAATTATAAGTAAAAAGGCTTTGGCGACCAGCGGCAACATCACTTGTATTTTGAACACTTCTACCGGGATTTATTTTCTCCGTCTTTGCCCTAATGGCCAGCGTTGGCGCAGTCAGGCAGAAGGCGCTGGTGAAAGAGAGCTATTAAATTATTTAAAAAGTCGAAATTTACCCGTTATTGAAGCGTTGCCGACCAA
>JAPLVX010000067.1 GCA_026396945.1 Candidatus Falkowiibacteriota bacterium | reverse complement strand
AAGAAAAAATAGGAGAGAAAAAATAAACCGACGCCGGGAGATTTGCATAATTCCCAAAAAGATTTAATCACATTTTTATACTCATTCTTTATTTTTATGGGCACCGTGACGCGAACGCCGCTCTCCTTAAAGAAAATTAGCATCGGAGCGGCAAATATAAGGAAAAGGAGCGAGGCGGGAATAAGGGTTTGCGCCCGGCCGGGTTCGCCCCATAATATTATTGTGCCGGCGGCGAATGGTAAAGCTACTAATAAACCGGCCATTTCTCCAAACCAATTACCGAATTGCCCCCAACCAGAGGCTAACCCATGTTTGGCCGGTACGGCCACATCTTTTAAAAGCGGGTTATAAAAAGTAAAACAAAAAAGATAAAAATAAGTCGCTAGAGAAAAAGTAATAATGCTGATTATATAGTATTCAGGAAAACGCAAGGCAATTAAGCCGGTTAGAAAAAAGAAAAAAACTGATAGCAGAGTGGCCGCCCGAAGGCCGGGCAGATTAACCTTAATTTTATCGGCGATTGAACTGAAGACCGGAACGGTCAAAAGAAATAGTAAACTGGAGCCGACGAAAGTCATGTTAAACCAAAAATCAGATACCCCGCAATCGACCACTAGCCATTGTGAGTAATAGAGAAAGAAGGTAATTAAAGCAAACGAGTTAGCGAAATCATAAAGCGCCCAGAGTATCAATTGTTTTGTTTTGATTCCATTTTTCATTTAATATTTTTTATTTTCTCAATTAAAATTTCAAACAAGTCCCTTCAGTAATTATCTCGATGGCGCCATCAACAATTTTAAGGGCGGATTCATCGTCTAGGGCATAAATTGCTTGGCCGCTTTCTTCAGCAATCTTCTTAATATATTCTTTTCGAGCATGGGGAAAACCCGACGAATTAAAATGCGGACGAACATATATATCCACTAAATGCAGGGCCTCTTCGCTCCGATAACCAAACTTTTCCTCGTAATAGATTTTTTTATCATTATTACTTAGGGCCAGGGTTGGATTTGCAACCATACTGCCGGCACTGATTCCCGCATAAACTCTGGTTTTCAATAATTCAGGCAATAATTCGGCTAAGCCTGATTCTTTCAAACAACGCATTAGATGAGAGGTATGGCCTCCTGAAAAAAACAGAACATCGCCCTTGGCTATTCTTGGCTGCCAAATATTTTTAGGCAGTGCTGAAATGTCGACAATATCAACAAATTTACAGCCTTGTTTCTGGATATTATTAAGATCATTAATAAACCAGCCTTTATCGCCAGTAATAACGTTCATGGCAGTTGGTATGAAAACGATTGTTGTCTTAGACGCCGGCTTCCCCACTAATTCAAATAATGCCTTTGCAATTGACTTGTTGGCCAGTCCGTTTGAAGTAAGTAATAATTTCATAAATTTACTATTTTACAAGCTAAGAGCTTGGGATATTTTAAAACGGCTTTTCTTATTAGCTCCATTATAAATTTAAACTAATTCAATTCTCTTAAAACCATTCATTGATAGCTGCCCACCGTTAGTCTCTAATTCGACCCAAGCACAATCGCCTATTTCTTTTAATTCTCCCTTATCAAGGATATCTCTAAACAAAACTCTCATCGGGCCGCCGTGCCAAATCACTGTCACACAAGAATATCCTTCAGACTCTAAATTCTTAAAAGCTTTTTGAACTCGTTTGCTAAAATCTTCATATGGCTCAGCCCCATCTATGGTATTAAACCTATCCTTTAACTTTTCTACTAAATCAGGAAATTCTTTTTTGGCCTCACTCTTGATTCTGCCTGATAGAATCCCATATTGATTTCGCTCCTTAAAACCAGGTTCAATGATTATGGGGCAACCTAAACCCGAAATAATTTCTGCTGTTTCTTTCGCTCTAATAAGTGGGCTAGATATAATTACTTCGATCCCTTTGTCTTTAAGTTCTAAGAGTAATATTTTTGCTTGTTTTTTTCCATTGGCTGACAAATGATCATCATAATCACCACCATAGCGATCTTCTAAATCGCCGGTAGTTTGCCCATGTCTAATAAATATAATCTTCATATATACTCGGAAATTTTTATATAATTAATTATAACACACCGTTCCAAAGCTATAAACTCCTATATAAAATAGCCCTATTTTAGGGCCATTTTATATAGGCTGGGAGGATAGGATATAGTTGGAACTTTAATAAAAAATAGTTAAGAGGTTTCTCACCTCTTCGTTTGATATATTATTATAAGTAAAAATTCAGGTTTTTTAAACCTAATTTTTTACAAATATACTCTGGGCAACTTTATTTATTATTTACTATAGGTTGTTATCACCCCAGTCGACGATTCTTTAAAATAGGCTGTATTTAGAACTACAACCAATAAGAGGCCAACGACACATAAAATTATACCAGCAATAGCAGATTTTCTTTTTGATGATTTTATTCCTAAAATACCAAATATTAAACCAACGATCTGGAATAGTAAACTAAAAATCTCAATTTGAACCTGAAAATTATTAATTTTAACAACCGGAATAAGTAATGTTACTATTCCAATTATGCCTAAAACCAAAGAAGCGATTGCCAGGCCCTTTCGGTCTGAAGTTATTTTAACGTTATCATCCATAAATTTAAAATGTTGTTTTTTATATTAAATATATCAACCTTTATATTATATATTTAATCATACCAAAATTAGTCTAGCCGGTTTGCCCGGGACATTAAAAAACATATTATTTCTCTTTATTCAACTTCCTGGGCAACTTCTTGTCCTTAGGAGTTTCGGCTGCCCATCTTTCCGCCATTTTCGGTTTGTTGGCGAACATCCATTTACGCTGGGCGATACTTTTAAATGGCATAACTTATGGACTAATGACTAATCAATTTTATTTTCTCATCTCTTGATAGTTTTTTTATTCTTCTTTCCGCCTTTAGGGCCAGGGATCGATTGCGATATTTCTTTACATAAACGAGCTTGACCGGCCGGCGCGAGCGAGTATATTTCGCGCCGAGTTTGGACGAATTATGTTCCTTCGCCCTTCGCTCCAAATCAACCGTGATGCCGGTGTATAATGTCTTGTCCGCACATTTTAAAATATATAGATAATACATAGCTAGTCGTCCAGAACCCATAATCGTGAGGCTAATAATTAAGTTTCTGGTCATCCACAACACTGCGCTCAAGTTGGCTGCGGGACCTGGATTCGAACCAGGATAGGCAGCTTCAAAGGCTGCTGTCCTACCTTTAGACGATCCCGCAATAATTTAAAAATATTATCTAAAAATTCCTTAAAAGTCAATAAAAACTAGCTACTTAAGGCTTCCAAATTCAAAAACCGCCAGCGCCGACTCAGGCCTTAAACCCGGGCGTACTTTCTAACCGCGAATAAACTGGCGGCCACGTTGATAAATAAGATGACAAAAAGTTGCCAACCAAAAATTAGGAAAAAATTATCCAAGAAATAAGCTAAAACATTAATACTATAACCGGAGAAAAAAGTTTCTAGATATGGTTGCAACAGGCTTAAAAAGGGATAAAAGATAATAATAATTAAAAGTAGACTAAATAAAGTGTAAATAAAAGCGGAAACTAAATAAGGCAAATAAATAAAATAATTGGAGGCGCCGACCAGACGCATAATTTCAATTTCCTGCCGATGGGTATAAATGGCCACCCGGACGGCGTTATAAACTACGAGCAAACTGGTTAAAATAAAAATTGAGATGAGGAGCAGGCCAACTTCGTTAACTCTTTTGGTAATATTGCTAATTTTCTGCAAAATCAAAGAATTATCGGAAAAATCGCGCGATTCAATCGCGTCGCTATTAATTCGTTTCAAACTTTCAATCAGGAGGTCGGTATTAGAGACGTCTTGGGGGCTAATCGTTAAGCTGGGCGAAAGCGGGTTCTGTCCTAATTCCCTTAAAGCGGCTAAAACTTCCTGTTTGTCTTTATTCTGCACCCGAAATTTTTCTAAAGCTTTATCTTTGGAAAACGGCGCTAATATCACTCTCGGCGGCGTCGGCTTTAAAGTATAAACTGATATCCATCCGTGACTTAACCGCCCCGATGGCATTTTGGCTTATGAGCTGGACCGTTATCAAAAGATTAATTGAAAGCAGGGCTAAAACTAAAATCGTGACGGTCACGACTGATAACCAAATATTGCGGGCGATATCTTGCAAGCTAAATTTTAAAACCCGAATAAAAAATAACATAAATTTTTTACAATAAATATTTCCCCTGCTCTTGGTCGCTGATAATAACCCCTCTTTCCATCGTGATCACCCGGCGATGCAGGCGATTAACAATTTCTTTGTTATGGGTCACTAAAATCACGGTCGTGCCGAATTTATTAATCCGGAGTAATAGGTTAATAATTTCTTCAGCGTTAATCGCGTCTAAATTACCGGTTGGTTCATCGGCTAATAAAATCTTGGGTTGATGGACGAGCGAACGGGCGATAACCGCCCGTTGCTGTTCGCCACCGGAAACTTCACGCGGATAACGCTTGGCCTTATCTTCCAAACCAACAATTTTTAAAACACTAGGGACAATTTTTTTTATTTTATCAACCGGCGCGCCGCAAACTTCTAAAGCAAAGGCGACGTTCTCTTGCAGAGTTTTCTTGGGCAAAAGCTTAAAATCCTGAAAGATAACGCCGATCTGTCGACGCAAAAAGGGGATCGCTCGTTTATTAAGCTTAGTTATATCCCAGTCGCCGACTAAAACCTGGCCGGAATCAACCCGCTCTTCGCCAATTAAAATTTTTACCAGAGTCGTTTTCCCGGCGCCAGATTGGCCGACAATGGAAACAAATTCTCCGGGTTTAATATGTAAACTCAAATCATCCAAAACTTTTTGCCGGTTCGAATAAATTTTAGAGACATTAGAAATCTTAATCATAAACTTTATTTGTTTAGAATTTTGCTACCGTAACGGATCAGTTGTTCATTATCACGAAAGCTAGCACTACTGCTATCAGAGCCAAAATTAACGATAATTATGTTCCCTCGCGGCGTGGCCACTCTCGTCATTAAGCAATAGCCGGCTTCTTCCAAGTAGCCGGTCTTAGAACCGATAATCTTGTATTTCTTTAAATCCAATAAACGATCGGTGTTGGTCAAAGTATGGACTTTCTTAGTGTTACGCGTCGTGAATTTATAAGTCCAGGTCACGCTTATCTTTTGCAAAACCGAATTCTTAAAAGCCTCTTTAGTAATTATAGCATAATCTTGCGGCGAACTCATATTGGACGGCGACAAGCCGGTCGGCTCAACAAAAGTTGTGTTAACGGCGCCAATTTTTTTAACCCAAGCGTTCATCTTCTTAATAAAGTCGGCTCGGCTCAGTCCGCTGACTCTAACTAAAGTCTCAACCGCATTATTGGCCGACCCGACTAAGGCCGCATTCATCAAATCGTTGATTGATAGAGTCTCGCCTTCTTTCAATTTCAGCCGCGCCGATTCGCCGGGTAGACAATATTCGTAATTTTTTTGTTCATCTTGTTTTTTATAAGTCACAATTTTCTTTAAATCAGGTTTGGTATCTAAAAAAACTTTCAAGGCCACAATTTTTGATAAACTAGCGAGCGAGGAAACTTGATTCTGGTTCTTGCCCCAAATAATAGACCCATCGCTTTCTCTAATAATTATAGCCGATTTAGCGGTAATCTTCGGTTCGCTAACATTTATCGGATTGATAATTTCATCTTCATATAAAGAAAAGGATAAGGGCTCGATTCTAATTGAGATTAGCCCGTCAGCCGGACTCGCAATTTTTTTAAAAGCTTCCTTGTCTAAATCAAGGACGCGATCCGGATGTTTGATCCGATCCGGTCCATAATCATTAATCGTAACATCAATAAATTTATTATTCTTAGTATTATAGACGCGAATCACCGAGCCTTTTTTAAAGTCGGGCGAGGCGGCAAAATTTCCGCCCTTATATTTATACCAGCTAGCGCTACCGCTGGTTAAAATTTCCGGCCGGGCTAAAACGGCGACTCGGCCAGACAAAGAATTGAACTCCGCCCGTACTTTATTTTCACTGGGATAATCATTAGTCGCCAGCGCCTGCCAGGAATTATTATTAAACCAATAAATCTTCTTCCAGCCGGGATTCTTGGTGTAATCCATCTCTAGATACATAGTCGAGCTGGCAATCAATACGTTCGGGTTAGCTGGGGTGGTCGAGGCTAAGGGGGTCGTTAGGATTGATGGGGTGCTTGAAGCTAAAATAGTTGTCGAGGCTAAACTAAAATCAAAAACTGGGCTAAGCCGCTCTAGATACCAGGGCCAAGTGGGCGTGCTGGAAGCTTCAGAAACTAACCAGTCGCCTGATTTCAAGCCCGGCATTTCCACTCTTAAACCGGCCGCGAGGGCCGGCGTTGCCAAAAACAAAAAAAGAAGGATGGGAACAATAGGTTTTTTAAGACTGTTTAGCATAAATTGACTTAAAATTTCAATTACGTTTATAATGAATTAATAGGGTGCTTTTAGAAGGTGCCTTTGAATTGCCGGAACGCTACTACTCTAGAGGCGGGTGTCGTATAATGGTTATTATGTCAGCTTCCCAAGCTGAAGACGGCGGTTCGATTCCGCTCACCCGCTCCCACAAGAAACAAATAATAATTTAGGCTTCGGCCGAGATAGCTCAGCTGGTAGAGCAACGCATTCGTAACGCGTAGGTCGTGGGTTCAATTCCCATTCTCGGCTCCAAATTAATACTTAAAAAATTAATGCTTAAAAAAATAATGCCACCATTTGATAAAATTACTTGTTTCTTCAGGGCCGGCCGTGGCGTCGCTTGAGCTGGCCATGTCTTTGGCGTTAATTACAATTACTTTTTCTCCGGGCTTCTTCAGACCGAGGTTAAGCCTGGCCTGTTCTTCCAGGGAGGCATTAGATTGCAGATAACTTAACATCTCACTTAAATCTTTATTTTTACTTTCAAAGTCGTTGATTTCTTTTTGGATACCGGCAATTTCATTGGCCACGGCTCGTTGTTTGGCGTAGTTTCTTAAAAGAGGAATTGAAATCATAATTGGCTAGCCCAAAAATTGGCCAGTCGGCCTTTGCGGCGCGGTTGGTTGGTTTCTAGATTAAAACTGGTTTTTTTCTTAATCATTAATTTATCTTTAAAGACAACTATTACATTATAATATAAAAACTAAAAATTATCCAAAAAATAAAAATAAAAAAGGCTTAAAGCGCCATTTTTGTTTTTTTTATACTAATTAATTACTAATTTTTCCGCTAGTATTGATTCTCGCCTTAGGAGTTACAAAAAATCCCATGTATTTACCGAACATTAAACGAATCTGAGCATCAAGACAAGGAATCGCTCCAAAAATAACAATTGTTACCGGTACGAAAACCCACTCCAGGGCCATCAAGATGTTTTTACTAATCTTATAACGCCGCGGTCGCTTAGGCAAAAGGAGCGAAGAAATGAGAGCGGACAAAATCATGCCGACCATCGCCAAGTTCATTAAATTACGGCTGACCACCGGCAAATTGATGGATAAGACCGTCGCGTTAAAACGATCGCCACCCAAAAGCATGGGCAACCAACCGATCACGGCAATAATCAAAGCACTCGTACTCCAGGAATGAAAACCATAAATCTGAATTAAAATATGCTTCATTAATTTTTTACGATCAACGCTAGACCAGCGTTTAACCATATTAAAAATTAAATAAGGGATACTTTCCACGCCCCAGGCCCAGCGTCTTTGTTGTTTATATAAATTTCTCGCCGTCTGAATTGAAGTTTGATCTAAAGTAACATCCATTGAAACGGTATGGTATAGGGGTTCAACTCGATAATTACCATTGTAGTATAGCAAGCACTCCCAAAAAATTCGTGAATCCTCACTCACATTATTAGTTGACCAAAAACCAATATCTACCAAGGCCTTAAAAGTCATGGAATGCGAGGAATAGGTTACTAGTTTCTCTTCTCTAATCTGCATCATCATTTGCCAAAAAGTATTAGAAGAGGCGGCCAGACGCGAAAAAAATGGCGCTTCCCAAATATTATTATGATAAACCGGAATCGGTTGGTAAGAGGCGCGATACGGATCGGTCACGGTCAAAAACTTATAAGCGAGGACATGAAAATAACCCGGGCTAACAACGGTATCAATATCAAACACGTTTACTAAAATTTTATCATAAGCCAAGCCCTCGGCGTCGATAATTTTAGCTTTCGCTTCTTTCATGGCCCAGGCCTGATTAGCTCCTTTGCCTTTTAATTCACCGACGATGTCGCCGGGATGGAAGGTAAGCAAAAAATATTTAAAGTAATGACTGAATTCTTGCTCGATTATCTTGGCCTTCTCATAAGCCGGGGCACCAGCGCGGGCTTCCATGGCTAAAACCAAAATTATTTTTTGCTTGGGCCAAGAATCATTTATGATCGCACTCAAGCAAGTGCGTAAAATATCCAGGCTTTCCTGATAAACCGGTAAAATTATCACCTGCCATAAATCAGAGTATTTTACTCCTTGCCGCGCCAGACAATCAGGCGCTAATTCCGGATTTAATTCTAGTCCTGATTGATCAGCCGCCAGGCGATGACATTTCTCTTCCCAGTTAATTTTCGAGCCTTTTTTTAACCTAATAAATGAAACAACTAGATAAATAGCCAGGTAAAGGACTAATAATAACCAATAGACATCAAAAGCAATTAAAAAATAAGCCACCCAAACCGGCTTAAA
Source organism: Candidatus Falkowiibacteriota bacterium (assembly GCA_026396945.1). Lineage (GTDB taxonomy): Bacteria > Patescibacteriota > Patescibacteriia > Patescibacteriales > UBA12465 > JAPLVX01. Next base: position 1,139 of record JAPLVX010000067.1, on the reverse strand, counting down.
ATAAGAAAGAATAATCAAGATAAAGAGGGTAAATAAAGATAAGAAACCAGGCAAAATCTCTAGAATTCGATAAAATACACGATCTTTGCCCTGGAGTTCTGTCGCCTTGCCGATTTTTAGATAATTCATAGAGAATTTAACTTATTTAAGACTCCTCTACTTTTTAGCTCAAAAAAACAACGAGCGCAAGCCGTGACGTCAATATCCGCATCATGGGCTTCAGTAAAATCAACCTTAAATAATTTAAGATGCAACTCTGATAAACTAGGCCATTTATAAAATCCGTTGTCACGCCCATTATCAAGAGCGCAAAAATCAACGCTGGCTTTCATGGTGCAAATTTTTGTCGCTCCTTCTAGGGGGTTGGAGATATTATGCCGCAAAAATTCCGCCCCCATAATCTTTTCATCGAAACTAATATTGTGGCCAACCAAAAAACTGGCTCGTTTAATATGATCAGCGAAGATGCTCAAAATCTCACGCAAGTCCTTCCCTTCAGCCAAGGCTTTCTCGTGACTAATGCGATGTATTTTAGTGGCGGCGGCCGGGATCACAAAACCGTCGGGACGAATAATATAATTATGTTTCTCCCATAAATTACCATCTTGATCATAGGTCTGCCAGGCGAGCTGGACTAAACGCGGCCAATTAGTAAAATCGCTTAAGGGCGCCTGATAATTTTTAGGCAGACCAGTTGTCTCGGTGTCAAAAATTAAATACATAATAATTATTATAATAAGAATTCCGCTCGGGGCGGAAAATTTTTCTTAAAATATTCTTTAAACAAAAGCTTAATCCTTAAAGACGATGTCTTCGCCCTCATTCAGATCTTGACCGCCGGAGCTTGTCCGCTCGGTTAGATCTCGGCCACCAAAATTGGCGTGATCGGCTGGTAAATTAGATCTGGAGTCTGTTTTTAAATATGAAGACGGGGCCGCGTTAGGGGCGGTTCTAGAAATTGTTTTTTCCGGCCGACCCTTAAAATCTAGAGGGGCAATATTTTTTAAATCATTAAGGGATAAGCTCGGTCCGCTGGATGTATCGGCTTGCGCCAAGTTGGCCAATTCGACCTGTTTAGCGGCCTGTCTCGCTTCAATTTCATTTTTTTTCTCTAATTTTTTCTTGCTTAAACAATCCTT
>JAPLVX010000045.1:4951-6012 GCA_026396945.1 Candidatus Falkowiibacteriota bacterium | reverse complement strand
GCGGGTTCGAGTCCCGTCCGTTCCGCACTTAGTTTGTTTTATCGGGTAATCCGAGGGCATAGTTAAAGGCCCAGTAAAAGACCGAGTTTTAGCTCGGTCTTTTTAGCGAAAATATTGAGAAAAACTTGACTTTTAGCTCTATTTTTGCTACTATTGCTACATAATATGTAATAATTAATTCATTTTTATGAAAGAATCAGCATTTAAACCTGAAAAATATAAAGAATATAGAGATAAAACCGCAGAAGAAATAAAAGCAATACCAAAAGACGAAGAGAGAAAATCGAGACGGGAGAGCGAACACAAAACACAACGCAGATTTATACTTGAAGAGGTAGTAAAAAAGTCATCTATGTATAACTATTCAAAGATGTTACATAGAGAAGAGCGTGACTTCGTTAATAATCTTCTTGAAAGCGGAGAAGTAAAGAGCAAAGATGAAGCAGAACAGAAATGGGCAGAACATGTTTTTGAGCAAGAAAATTCAATAAAAGAATGGGTGGATAATGACTACTGTGATCCCGATTTAGCACCAGAATTTCTTATTGATAATAGATCAAGAGCAGAGATGATATGGAATGATGTTCAAGAGAATGCAAGCAAGAAGGTTGAAGAGCTTATTCAAGAAAACCCGAAAATTATAAAACTCGTTGAGTCCTTTAAACTTTCTCCAAAAGAAGGGGTGTATGAATGGGATTATTATGGACCTAGAAAAATTGAGAATAACTCATTTCTAGAGGCCTCCGGAAAATCAGATGTTTCTAAAGAACAAAGGGAGGAAGTCCAAAAGATTGTTGGAGATGAGAAGAAGCTAGGGTTATTCTTAAATGAATTACGAGATAAAAAAAATCAGGAGATATTCTCTAATAATATGATGGGTTTTAATGACCCCACCGGAGGTGAGTATTTTGTAATAGCTCAAAGAAATCTTGAGTCAATTTTTGGAAAAAGAAACATCCCGTATTTAACCTATCAAGGCGATAGAAGCTATAGTATTAAGCCTTTTGGGAAAGATCCGAGGGGACAAAATAAAATCAGGGGTCAATATATAAATACAATCG
>JAPLVX010000045.1:0-4853 GCA_026396945.1 Candidatus Falkowiibacteriota bacterium | reverse complement strand
TTATGTTCAAGAAGATGGTAAAAAAATAATGGATAATCTTTCTGCTACTTATAGGCTGGTTTAAAATTTAGAGGTGAACAAAAAAATAGACAAGGATCTTGTTGCTGCTTTTGGAAAAGATTATATAAAAGTTAAAACAGAGTTGCCAGAGTTACTTGAATTTGCAAGAAACTTAGGTAAAGAGGCATATATAAAAGACATAGATTTTCAAAACAAAACAGCGGCATTCTTAGGAGATAGAACAGAGCATGGTTCAAGTGGTGGCTGCGGTTATTGGTCAACAGTTACTGTATGGAATAATGGAGAAAGTAAACAACAAGAATTTCAATATCGTGATAGGTACTCTGCCGATAAAGATCGTTGGGAATATTGCTTCCATGATTTAAAAATAAAAAGCGTAAAAGAAAAAGACGATAAAAAATCAGTTACCATTTTGGGTAATCCAGGTGAAAAGGAAATAGAAATCAGTTTTGAATTTGAGGGCACTCCCTCGGCCAAGAAAAAGGGTGAGGTATTGTCAGTTAACGAGCAACTTGCTTTGAAGAATTTTGTTAACAACGTAATAGATGAAATTTTAGCTGAAAAATCTGCGAAAATTAAAGGCAACACACGAATGGCCGAAGATTATTCCGGTCATATCCCCTGGAAAGAGCCGCAACTTAAGGAGGTTGTTTTTGATGAAGAGAACGGAGTTGCTGTATTTTCAATAATTGAAACCATTGATTATGGAAGCCCGGTAGATATTAAAACTCCGCAAGAAAGATGCGAATTATACTTAGCTAAAGTAGGCGAAGATATTAAGGAAATTGACCGTGATCATGGTTATGTAGTTTTGGTTGAACATCCAGCTTATGAAAGGATAAAGGATTCTAAAGATTATTATGGCGATCCTACAATGATGGGAATTAAAATTATGGGTGATAAGGTATAAAAATTTTAAGTAGACCCGAACACCTCATCAAGCGCCGAAAAATGACTCTAAATTCCCTTTTGAAAACGCTCGGAATTTGGTACCAAACCCAAGCACACCGCCAACAAAAAAGGCCCAAAGTAATTCGGGTCTTTTTTGATTGGATCATTTTTTTAAATTTTAAAAAAGCCATCTCATTTGAGACGGCTTGGCGACGAGTATACTTATTGACTCATTTTTAGACCCCCATCATTTCTCTCTGGTAGTCATCCAGGGTCATGTTCGTAAGGCGAAAGAAAATTTCCAAATATTTTCCGGTTGTCGTTTTGATAACGTCAGCCGGGACCTCTAAGGAGTGAACGAAGTCAAGATGCTCCAGATTCTCGGGATCGAGTTTATTGATGCCGGTAACTCCGAAAGGAGTTTGGATTTTCATTCCCCATTCACGGACAAATTGTTTGTCCATGAATTTTGGTTTTACGCCGGGCGTTGCCATTGCTTGTTTCCAGTCCTCAGCATCACAGAAGCGGGATGAATCAGGAGTTAAGAATTCATCTCCGATTAAACCGAGCCTAGACGAACCCTCGAACTTGGTGTCCAGGATAAGAATGCCCTGTTTTTCGGCATATTCATAAGCGGCCGCGTAGAAATCTTGCAAGGTCTTGATGAAACCTTGTCCTGTATCACCATAGGCTTCAAAATAGACGTCAGCATCAACGTTGATGTCGTGACCACTCTCAGCTTTAGTTGATGGAGTAAAGACCGGTTTCTCGAGTTTTGACCATTCAGGCAAATCCGGGGTAATTGCTTGCCCGGCTACAATTCCTGTCTTGATGTACACCGAGTAAACTGAGCCCCCGATATGAGCCCTGAATATTAATTCGTAGCCGTCTAACTCATTGCTCAAATCGTAAACGATCAAGCATCTCTCTAATGGAATGGCTATCCCTTTAAGGCGGCGGAAATCATAAGCGGCGTTATAAAGCGGCTCGATATCACTTTTGCGTAAATGGGTGAAAAACGCATCAAGCGTATTCCCCCAGAAATGGGTTAGGGCAGTTAGGACCTCGCCTTTTCTGGGAATCTCGGCGTTAAGAACGAAATCGAAAATACTTATTCGATCGCTGGCGACAACTAGTAGACTTTTTTCGTCGACACGAAAAGTGTTTCTCACTTTTCCTTGACCAATCATTTCTATGCCTTTGCTGGCCAGATAATCGGTTAATTTGTTTTTTTGTAATCTTTCGGGGATTTTTGACATGAGGCCTCCTTGTTTCTTAAATTGTTATGGTTTTCAAAGTTCAATGATTATAAACAATCTATTTATTTAAGCTTATAAACTAAATTGCGTCAATACGTTATATTTGTGCCTCCAGAGGGAATCGAACCCCCATCTTGAGCTCCGGAAGCTCACGTTCTATCCGTTGAACTATGGAGACTAATTTAATTCTTTTCTAATTCCACCTTCAATAAAGGGATGATTTGTTTGCGCATAATCAGATTTGGCCTGACCGCCGAAATCCCAACGAAATGTATATCGAGAATTTTTTCTAAAAGTTTTTTTGTTTTTTCGTCATTCGCGACAAGATAATTTTTACAATCAAGGAGCTCAATTGTATTTTGAAAAATATAGTCTAATTGCATCTCATCTTTTATCTTATCCAGTATCTTTATAATCTCCTCGCCCCTCTCGCTGATTAACTTGTCGGCGCCAATAATTTCAATTTGTGCAATGCCGACATTTTTATCGCCCAAAACAAACCAGGCGAAGTCTCCCTCTATCCGTTCCGCTAATTTTTCACCCGTTAAATCTGATTTGGCGCTAAAAAGTTCTTGCCAAAAGTTTTCCGGAAGTCTGGCTGTTTTGTTCAACCATTCGGCCGCCGCTTTATCTCGATCAGTTGTAACGCTACCTTTAAAATTTAAAGTATTAGAAATTATCGCTCCGTAAATTAAAATGGCGGCATTTTTAGAAATTTCTAGATTATTTTTAATAAATTTTTCTGCAATTAAAGTAGCCGCCGCGCCAACCATTTCTATTTGTGCCTTGGCGTTAGGGAATTTATCAGTTTCATGCGCTTGGCGATGATCAATTATTTCAATAATTTTATTTGGATCAATTTTTCCTTCCAGGCCGTTTAGATCACTGGCATCTACTAGTACTATCTCGTCGTAATCATTAGCGTTTGCTAATAAAAGCGGATAAGGAATATTAAAGCGATCTAAAATGTATTTAGCCTCTTCATGCGGTTCGCCAATAACCCCGGCAACAGTATTTTTCCCCGTCTTAGACAAAAATTCAGCGTAGCCAATCATTCCGGCGGTGCCGTCTAGATCGGGATTCACATAACCGGTTATTAAAATTGGTTTCATATTAGCTCTAATTTTAAAAGCGGAGAGGGAGGGACGCACTTGGAACGGCGTTATTTAAAATCCAATTTGAACTTAAATTAATTTAAGTCCACCTGGTTGGGCTCAATAATTTGACTTGGATTGAAGGCTATGGCTGTATTTTCCCCTTCGTCAGCAAAAATAACGCCGTCAAACCCTTTGCCTTGGAGTAATTTTCTTAAATAGTAACCTTCACCGGCGTCAAAAAAATTAAAAGTCGCCATACGGGTTTCCGCGGCCGGCTTAAGCATAGTATCGCCTGGCTTGTATAGGCCGTCATAAGAGCCCAAGGCCTTATTCCTTTTTATGTTATGGTCCTGAAAATCATGGTCATAACCGGCTAAATCCTTATCGGTGATACCAATGGTTTTAAGTTTTGCTCTGAAGCTTTTATAGTCAGAGCGGGCACCCAAGTCCCTTATATCCCAAGGTTTTTTAATGTTTAAATATCTAGCTTTCACAAAGGGTCCATAATGTTCCAGGTCGTTTCGATCGGAAAAGAAAAAGCCAAACTGGTTGATGCCGTCTTTGGCTTCCAAATTTCTTTTGCCGAGTTCAAATTTTTCAAAATCGTTATGACTGCGATTATACATTACTAGAGGATCACCCTCGGCGTCTAAAATCTTAGTTTCCTTCTTTAGTTCTGCAAAAGATAGTCTTGGCGGAAAATTTTCAAAATTAATTTCTTGATTAACATTTCGCATATTTATAAATAATCTGGCGGAGAGGGAGGGATTCGAACCCTCGATACCCTTTCGGGTACGCCGCTTTTCGAGAGCGGTACTTTCAACCACTCAGCCACCTCTCCAGTATTTTGTGTCTTATTTTATTAAATATAATATCAGCCCCATGATAAACAAAAGAACGGCCAAGCAAAGACCGGTGTAAAATAATAATTTAAGGCCAGCCTTTTTCTCATTATCTAAATAAAGCATTAAAGGTTTCCCAAGAATTAGGTAGCCAGTTGTTAAGGCCGATAAAACGAATAATAATAAAAAAATTATCGGCATTAATAGTTTATTGTCTTTTTCGCCAAATATTTTTGGGCCATTATTAATGATCAAACTAACGGCAAAGAGATAGGCAAAAACACCCGCCGCTTTTAGAGCGGCCACTTTAAATAAATTGCCATTTTTTAGATTGTCCATATAATTAATAATTATTTATTTTTAATTAAACTAATTTCTTGGCTGGTTAAATTTAATCCGTCTTAAATCGATCACTTGAAGGTCTAGGCCGGACATCATTCGTCTGATTTGCCGCTTCTTGCCTTCGCTTAAGGTTATTATAAATTGATTGTTTTGTAAATATTTAGCGCTCCGAGCCCTAACTAGGCCATCGTCTCCAATATCTACTCCTTCTAAAAGAGTCTCACAAACTCGCGCCGTATTCATACCTTTCAAATTTTCTGCTCTAACTTCGTAAACTTTTTTATGTTCAAATTTCGGATGGCTTATTTTTTGGGTCAAATCACCGTCGTTAGTCAGAAGTAACAAACCGCGGCTGTCTTTGTCTAGGCGTCCAACCACGAATAGTTTGCTAGTGATGGGGA
>JAPLVX010000050.1:2950-6748 GCA_026396945.1 Candidatus Falkowiibacteriota bacterium | reverse complement strand
TTGCGCAACCACGGTTTTTAGAGTTGTGGCTAAAAGAAAGCGTTCAATTTTCATGTCCAAGAGACGAAAGATGGAGCCTAGGGCATCATTGGTATGGAGCGTCGACAAAACCAAATGACCGGTTAAAGAAGCGTGAATAGAAAGTTCCGCGGTTTCTTCATCCCGAATTTCTCCAACCATAATAATATTAGGATCTTGACGGAGGAGTGACCTTAAACCGTTGGCGAAACTAAAACCAATCTTTGGCCGAATCTGCGATTGATTGATTCCTTTAAGTTCATACTAAATCGGATCTTCCAGGGTGGAGATATTAACCCCCTCTTTATTTAAAATATTTAAGAGTGCATACAAAGTAGTGGTCTTGCCCGATCCGGTCGGCCCGGTAACTAAGAAAATCCCGTTGGTTTTTTTAATCCCCTCATGAATAGAATTAAGAGCAATCTTATTAAAACCAAGATCTTCCAGGGTCGGCGCCCCCTTAACCGTATCCAAAATTCTCATGACCACTTTTTCTTGGCTGGCCAGCGGTAAAGTTGAAATACGAAAATCAATTTCCCGGTTATTAATCAGCAAACGGATCCGGCCGTCTTGAGGAATTCTAGTTTCATCTAATTTCAATTTGGCTAAAACTTTAATGCGCGCGATAATCGCATTAGTATGTAAAATACCGTCAATCCGATAGCGAACCCGGCTTTCGTTGCCAAAGGGTTCAATGTGAATATCGCTCGCCCGCGCTTCGACCGCGTGCCGAATTACGACCGACACGATTCGCGATACCGGGGCGGAATTTATATCCTCTTCACCCAAATTATCCGATTCTTGCTTGACTTGGACTATTTCTTCGCCTTCCTCTTTAGCTTTTAGTTCCAGGGCGGTGGAAATTTCTTCTTCAATCTTTTGATATTGTTTAAAAATTTTCTCCCAACTAGCCCGGGAAAGCAAATAGTATTCAACTTTTAGTTTTTCATCACTCGCTAAAAAATTTACTGCCTCCATTGCGCGCGGATCAGGTTCGACTAGCCCGATTTTAACGACTTTCTTTTCCTTGGCAAAACAAACAATATTATAATTTTTAGCAATTTCTTCCGGCAAAAAATTTAAAATCGCTTCCGGGACCGCTTGATCGGCTGCTAGATAATAAGGCAAACTATAAAATTCCGCTTTAAGCTCAGTCAATTTTTCTTCGGTCAATATTTTCTGGTCCATTAAAAAATCACCCAGATCCTTCTTGGTGGCCTGGACGCTTTTCATAATTTCTCCGGCTCGCGTCGGATCTAATATTTGTTTCTGGATCAGCAAGTTTAGAAACTGTTCCCTTTTATCCATGGTATTCTTATTTAGCTTTTTTGAAAAACGGGCTATTATTACCAACCTCGACTCGGATTTTTACCAATTGTGAAGTGCTCGTTCCTAGAGTCGTAGACGCGATCTCGCCTGTACCCGTGGCCGTCTCCAAACTAGTCGAGGCTTCTAAACTAGTAACTATTATATCGTTGCTATCGTTGTTATCAGCGCCCACCGCGCCGTTCTTGTCAAAATTATCAAAATCAAAATTAACCACTTGATTCTTTAAATTAACGAACCGTTTGTCAGCTAATATCTTTAAATCCAAAGCTTCGGTATTGGTGGTTTTTACGGGCTGATTCAAAATGTCCGCAATCGGCGCAAGAGTCACGTTGCCGATGAAATCAATCACTTGAAGACGGAGAAAAAAAATCGCCGCCCCGATGATTAAAATCAAGGCGAGAAACGTATATAGCATTAGCGGTTTCCCTTTTCTCATAGGCTCGACTTAAAATAATAAGTATAAAGTTCCAGTTGGGCGGTCTTCCCTTCCGGCGAAAAAGCGATTGACTGAATATCTAATAAACGATTATTTTTTTCTAAAGTATATAATAAATTTTTTAAACCGGCGTAATCGATCGCCGAGATCGAGATGGACATCTGAATGCGGCCGACTGATTTAGGTAAGGCATCTCCCAAAGAATTAGTGCCAGCTAAATTATCTTGGCTTATTTCCTCGCGTTTAATGCTTAGCGATGATAACAAGAACCCGCTTTTATTGATGATCTCCTCAATTTCTCCAAATAGTCGTTCCTTCACGTAATCATTGGGTAAAACCGCATTTACTTTCCGAATGTCGCCTAATTGATCTTTCTTAATGCCTTCATACAAATTAGCTGCTACTTTTAAATTGTTCAAGCGAGTTTTTTGCTCGAAATAAATCTTTTCCTGTTGGCTAGTATTATCTTTAATGGCGGTAATCGTCGACTGGTATTTGGGTAGAATCACAAAAAAATAGGCGGCGGCAAAAATTACAATTACCGCTATAATTAAAAAGGCGTCAAAATTATCATTTAGGTTTTGGAGGAAGGGATTATTTTTGCGATCTTCGGGATTCATAGGGATTTTTATTTCTTAAATAGACTCGGCTTAAGCTGTAAACTTAAAGAAAAAACAACCACCCCGGGTTTGATGTGGCCGTCTTTATCTTTACCCTGGGTTGATTGGCCGCTCCCGACTTCAACTTTTAAAGTTTCCGGAGCATCAAGAAAAGCTTTAACCTGATAACTAATATCGCTGTAATTTTTAGCTTCGGCGCTCAGACTATAAATACCTTTTGTATCGCCGGAGAAGCCGGAAAAAACTACCGAATTCAAAGTATGATGCTCAAACCAATCAAAAAAGTTAGTCCAATAAATATGGTTATTAAGCAAAGGCTGGAGACTGGTGAGTTTATCTTTAAAAGTTAGGAACTCATCTGCCTGCGTCTTAACTAATTTAATTTCTTGATCAACTTTTTTTAAATCGGCGTTCAACTGATCAGCCCGAGAATTCTCTTTCCCCTCCCACCAAGATAGGCCCCAATAAATTTCCACAATAAAAATAAGAGTAATTACTAAAGAAAGGCCCAGACGAGAGAGGTTGCGTCCCCAATCAAATTCAGTCCGCGCCCCTTCCTTAATCAAATTAACCTCTAAGACTTTAGGGTTCTCCCAAACATTGCCAACCTTATGACCGAAACTAGGCGCCGCTGGCGCTTGGCCGGTTTTCTTAAATTTGAATTTATTAAAACTAAACATGAGTTGGGGAAAAAAATATTTTAAAGTTATTATTCAACGGCTCTAATCATTATTCAATTTCTCTAAGCGCCAAACCGATGGCGACCGCCAGCTTCGGACCGACTTCTAACACCACCGGCCTGAGTTCGGTCGGATAAGAAACGCGGTTCCAAGGATCACCAATAATTACTTGAATATTTAATTTCTTAGCTAAAAATTCCGCCAAATTAAGCAGCAAGGAACCGCCGCCCGATAAAATAATCTTTTCCACTCGCCCAGTATTCTGTGATTGAAAAAAATCCAACATATATTCCATCTCATTGATTATCGGCTGTAGGGCCTGAAGAATTAATTGGGGTAATTCTTCACGGTTGTCCTCGCTCAAAGAAATACTCAGGTCAAATTTGAATTGTTCGGCCTGAGGAATACTTAAACCTAAATTCTGGCTCAAAAGTTCAGTGATGGTATTACCGGAAATTTCCAGGCTCCGGTTTAAAACCGGGATACTCTCGCGCACAATTGATAGATCAGTGGAGTTCGCGCCAATTTCTACAATCATCACCGGCGTCTTGTCGCTGCCCAAAAGAGAACGCACGATGGAAAAAGTCTCGGTTTCAATACTGGCTAATTCTAATTTAGCTTTTTTAAAAATATCAATATATTTCTTGACTAACTTTTTCGGCGAACCGGTCAAAAAAACGCGGACATTTTTTTTATCGGCCTGGCTCCCTTCTTC
>JAPLVX010000050.1:2501-2938 GCA_026396945.1 Candidatus Falkowiibacteriota bacterium | reverse complement strand
ATCTAAATTCATTTCTTCTAACGGTAAGGGAATAACTTTTTTCGCCTCCTCAATCACGGCCGCGGGCAAATTCTTTTTATCAACTCCGGACAAACTAATGATTGAGGAAAAGACCGAGAAGGTCGGCAAAGAGGCCACCGCCCGCGTACTGGTAATATTGGCTTTCTCCTTAATCTTAACAATTGCGCTGGCCAAATAATCAATGTCATCGATCCGGGTAAATTTCATGTCGCCGATGTTTTCGGAAAAAGCATAATTATTCAAAAATATCTTTTTCCCCTTACGACGAAGCTCCACCATTTTAATCGATGAATCGCCGATATCAATGCCCAAAAAAAGATTGTCGCGAGCTGATGAAAATAAGCCCATATAGCAAAAGAAGACTAATTAAATAAAATTGTCAGATTAGTTTTTATATTATATAATAATTATACAAT
>JAPLVX010000050.1:0-2451 GCA_026396945.1 Candidatus Falkowiibacteriota bacterium | reverse complement strand
ATAGCATAAAAATAAAAAATAAAAAATAATTTATGAACTTTTTCGCCCGCTATAAAAAAATCTTTCAGATTCTGATTTTTCTGGTCCTAGTTGTCATCTTGGGCTGGCTCCTGTGGCGGACTTTTTTTGCCACGACTATTAACCTAAGCCCTTCCCCTAATGCAACTTCAACCTTGGGCAATTTGCCTTCGGCCGGTACCGGCCAGGGTAATATTATCAATACGACCACCGGCGAATTATTACCGGGCGCCGCGAATCAAAATGGCGGTCCGGAGGGTGGAGCTAATAATCTGGCCGTTGGCGGTTTAACAAAAACCAGCTCTCTAAATAGCAACCCTAGCTTAGGTCCGACGCTCGCGGCTGATGGTACTAGCGTTCAATATTATAACCAAAACGACGGTAAATTTTATAAAATTGATAGTTCGGGTAGCCCGGTAGCTTTGAGCGATAAAGTTTTTCACGATGTCCAAAATGTTACCTGGGCGCCGGACAAAAATAAGGCAATCTTAGTCTATCCGGATGGCTCAAAAATATTCTATGATTTTAGCCAAAAACGTCAGGTAACCATCCCTAAACACTGGGAAGACTTCTCTTTCTCTCCGGATAGCACTCGTCTAGTTTCCAAAAGCATTGGTCTAGATATAGAAAATCGTTACTTAATTGTTTCCAGCGACGACGGCACTAAGGCTCAAGCCTTGGAAGAAATCGGCAATAACGGCGATAAAGTTTATTCCTCCTGGTCGCCGAACGGCCAAAGCGTAGCGATGTTTACCCGCGGCCTAGATTTTGACCGCCAAGAAGTTTTCTTTGTCGGTTTGAACGGCGAAAATTTTAAATCAACTATTATTGAAGGCCGGGGCTTTGCTTCGACCTGGTCGCCGACTGGCGATCGCCTGCTTTATAGTGTCTATAGCAGTAGCAACAACATGAACCCGAGTTTATGGTTAGTAAATGCCCAGGGCGAAGCGATTGGTAGTGGTCGGACTGATTTAGGTCTAAATACTTGGTCTAGTAAATGCACCTTCGCCGGTAATGATAAGGTTTATTGCGCCGTGCCCGAAGATTTGCCCCAAGGCGCTGGCCTCTTCCCGGAATTAGCCGATCAAACTAAAGATGATTTATATGCGATTGACTTGAAAACCGGTCAGAAAAAATTAATTGCCGTACCGGATGGATCTTATAATATTTCGCAAATCATGGTTTCGAATAATCAAAAAAACCTGTACTTTACCGACAAAAAAAATCAACAGCTTTATAAGGTTAATTTGTCCTAAAATTACAAAAATAACAAAAGCCTAATTCGTCCTAATAACAAAAGCTAAATTTGCCCCAAAAAACATTTTATATTTTCCTAATAATTTATTGTCCCTGGCTTAAAAGTCCTTATGTTAGTATCTGATGGATATTAAAAAGGACTTTTTATGAATTTAAAAACCATAATTCTTGATTGTTTATTTCCGATTGAATGCCTGGGTTGCCGCCGAGATAATATCTGGCTCTGTCCGACTTGTTTCAAAAAACTAAAATTTAAAACTACCCAAATTTGCCTGGCTTGCCAAAGCGCCACTCCTCACGGCGAGTTCTGCTCTAAATGCCGCGATTTTTATAATCTTGAAGGAATTTTTACGGCCGGTGATTATGACGATCCCCTGCTCGCGGACTTAATTAAAAAATTTAAATTTTACGGCCTAAAAGATTTAGCTCTAGTTTTAAGCGAGTTTCTACTAGCTGCCCTAGCTAATCAAAACTCGCCCTGGCCGGAATTTTTAAAAATCATTTTACCTAGGTTAGCGACTACTGGACGAAACAACTTTTGGTTTGATTTTTTTAAATCTGAACCGCTAATTATTCCTCTGCCTTTAAGTCGGAAACGTTTAAATTGGCGCGGCTATAATCAAGCCGAGCTTTTAGCGCAAGCGGTCGCGGCTAAATTAAATAAAATTGAAATGGCGACTAATTTAATAAAAACAAAAGATACTGCAACCCAATCGAGCCTGAAAGAAGCCGAGCGCTTAATTAATTTGAATAATTGTTTTGCCTGGACTGGGGTTAATCTAAAAAAACAAAATATTATCCTAATTGATGATGTTAGTACGACTGGGACGTCCTTAAACGAAGCAGCCAGGGTTCTTAGGGCGGTCGGAGCGGGAAAAATTTGGGGACTGGTTTTAGCCAAGGGGTAATTATGGGTTCAACTAAGAAATATAAAGTGCTAACAATCATTAGTCCTTTTTGCCCCTTGATCTTTACATAATAATTCAAATAACCTATAATATCCTTAGCTTAACTGTCGGCTCGGTCTACCAAACCGTTTGGCTAATTATAAGCCAGGACAGGCTAGAGTTAAGAAAATTCAATTAAGAGTTTGGCTAAATTAGCCAAAAAACTAGATGGAACCGCGGGAGAAATCTCGTTCTAGTAATTTAATGCCTATTTAAATTATTGGAACGA
>JAPLVX010000034.1:6499-8078 GCA_026396945.1 Candidatus Falkowiibacteriota bacterium | reverse complement strand
GAAAAAAATTCTTATACTCGCGGTATAATTGGGCCGCCAAGGCTTTATTAGGCGCCATCACTAGAACTGGCTTATCTAGTTCAGAAATAATATTGGCCACCGTAAAAGTCTTGCCCGATCCGGTCACGCCCAAAAGCGTCTGGTAACGATCACCACGCGCCAAACCAGCCTTAAGTTTTTTAATCGCTGTCGGTTGATCGCCGGCCGGCAACCAATCTGATTTTAATTTAAATATTTTGGCCATAATATAAAATGTCAATCAAAAGGTAAATTTAAACCTAAATATAAAAATTAAGGATTGAGATAATAACCCCAACCCCCCCAGTAAAACTAATGAAATTGATATAAATTCTGAATCAAATCTGAACCAAATAAAATCAAATTATTTATAATATTATATCCCATATTTTAAATAATGACAAATCATCAAAAAGGAGAAAGGCTAATAAAAAAGGGGTGGTTCTTTGGCCACCCCGTCTTTGGCTTAATCTTCGTCCGCTAAAGCGTGTAAATTTTTGACGAACTCAGCTTTTCCTTTTTCCAAATCTTCCTTATTATCCCCGCCCTTTAACTTAAAGACTGGCCCGACTGTAATGTCTATTCGGCGCCAAAATTTTGGCAATCTTGAACCCCGGGGCATAACTCTTTCAGCCCCTTTAACCCAGACCGGCAAAACGTCACAATTGGTTTGCAGGGCTAAACGAATTGCTCCCGGTTTTAAAGGACGTAAACGATAACCTTTTCTGGAAATAAACCACTCCTCGCATTTGTTAGTACTGGTGCGACCGCCCTCGGGAAACATAATCACAATCCGGCCCCGTTTTAATAAGCGGCTAGCGCGCGCATGAGCAATCGCGCAACCTCTTTGATTACCCCGCGGGAAAAAAATAAAACGATCCCGAAAAGCTGACCAATACCATTTATCAAAATTTTTCAAATCAGGGGCGCTATAGGGGAAAAGTTTAACCGGGTCAAGGGTCATTTGTTTCATGAACAAGTAGTTCAGGACAAATGGTTCCCAAAAACTGGGGTGATTAGAAATTAATAATAAACCCTTCGGACGTTTGGGGATTAATTGTTTATTATGAATTCTAATCACGCCAAATAATTCCAGCGCTCCGAGAAACAACCAACCTACAATAATTATTCCGGGAATCAGAAGCAGCCAAAAGAAAAAAACATTTCTAATTTTTTTCATGATTCTCCTTGTTTAAAATGTGCGATAATAACTTATTAAACAAATTAACAGAATTATATATTTTTAGCAAATGAATATAATATAATTTAAAAACTGGCTTTTCCTAATGTTAAAAAATCAACTTGTAAAAGCTGATTTTTTATTAAATATTAAATTAGATTTTTTTGATATTTAGGGCTGAGTCGGTGTCGGCGCTACGTTATTTGGGGTTGTAGTATTGTTAGGGGTAACATTGCCGGTCGGATTAGTGTCGCCGCTTACCGGAATATTTGGATTTTGTAAATTATTAATCGGAATTCCTCGGCCACCTCTTAAGCCCCGACCGCCAGGCATCATATCGCTGCGATAATTTTGTTTATTAAATTTAGAGCCAGAGAAATT
>JAPLVX010000034.1:0-6467 GCA_026396945.1 Candidatus Falkowiibacteriota bacterium | reverse complement strand
ATTACCTCGATAACGATTAAGATGGCTACCGGCACTTAAACCAATTAGAAATATTACTAAAGCAACCGCCAGCGCCAAAAAGATATGAATCATTTTTGACTTAGAACCGGAGCAACAATTAAATAAACCGCAACGTTTGCCTTCATGATGATGACCGTGATGGTTATTTTTTTCTAAACTTTTGTCTTCTTCCATAAATTTTTTAAATTAATAATTAAAGATAAATTGTCCTCTGAATATAATACGCTTAAAATCAGTTTTTCTTTTAGTTGATATTTTACTAATAATAATAAAATATGTTATGATAAATAATATAAGAAAATTAATAAGCAATATCTATGCCAACCCTACGATTATTAATTAACTACATCCAGAATTATAAATCGCCGAAAAGGACGATCTCTATCTTGTGCCTGATGCTATTATTTTGGGCTATTTATGAGGGAATTGTTTCTTATGTCGCGCCGATATTAATTACTAATAATGGAATTTCGGAAACTTTGATGGGTATAATTATCGGCAGCTCTTCCATCGCCGGCGCCCTATTTGATTTTATCGCTTGCCGTTTATTCAAAAACACCTATTACAAAAGAATGTTTCTGATAATGTTTTCTTTGTGCTTAATCTACCCTTTCATACTCTGGCAAGCGAATTCTTTTGTTGTTTATATAATTGCGATGTCTATCTGGGGGGTATATTTTGATTTAAAGAATATCGGCAACTTTGACTTTGTCGGCCGTCATACCAGCAAAAGTGAGCACTCAGCCAGTTTCGGCTTAATTCAAGTTTTTCAATCAATCGGTTTTTTGATTGCCCCAATTCTAGTGGGTTTTTTGATTGCCGAAGAATTCAACTATAAACCCCTGATTCTGGCCGGGATATTTTTAGCGATTGCGATTATTTTCTATATATTTTTGTTTTTCTCTTCTAATAAAAAAATAAATGCAAAGTTAGCCAAACCAACAAAAATTAAAAAAACCACTTGGTCGGAATTAATTATTTGGGGAAAGATAGAAAAAATACTTTTCCCAGTCCTATTTTTAACTTTGATATTAAATTTTATTGATGCTTTCTTCTGGACGGTCGGTCCCTTGTTTGCCGAGAGTCTAACCGGAGTCCAAAAATTTGCTGGTTTTTTTATGACGGCCTATTCCCTACCGGCCTTACTCGTCGGCTGGTCGGTCGGCTATTTTACTATTCGCCACGGCAAAAAAAGAACCGCCTTTTTTTCTTTACTATATTTAATATTTTTGTCTCTTCAATTTTTATCTCTATGTCTTGGCCGGCGATTAATGGCGCTTACGCCGATTATATTAGCGAAACCGTTCGCTATGAAGAAGAAATTGAAAGCTTGGAAGATTTTTACACTAATTTAGGCTATATTATTGGTCCGATGCTAGCCGGCTTTATTGCTGATAAATTTGGTAATTCCGGTGCCTTTTCTTTTATTGGTCTGCTGGGCTCGCTAACGGCAATAGTTCTAATTATCATTACACCGAAAAAAATAGATTTAAATAAAAGGCTGACCAGCCGAAAAACATAAATTAAAAAATATAATTTTTAAAACATAAATAATCTAAAACCCCTTTTAAAAAGGGTTTTTATAAATAAAAAGGGCTCGCATTATGCAAGCCCGAAATCACTTCTATAAGCAGCGAGACTTAAGTGAGCCCCTTGAGCTCATCCATAATCTTTTTCACTGTACTTATTTCAGTGACTCGATAAGCATTAGCGCCGGCCGTATAAAGATCCTCTTCTTGAGGATTATAGCCGGCCGAAGCCAAGAGACCGTTACAAATACAGAAAAAATTCTGATTGTCGGTTTTAGCCGAACAAATTGTGAATTTTCCATCGGCATCTTTCCTTAGTAAATATCCCTTATTGCAACGAGGTTCGCGTCCCGCACGCAAATGAGTTTGATACATTGGCGCACTGACGACTACTCTGAATGGCAAGCCGCAAGGAGAACCCGGAGAGACAATTATATCTTCCGGTTTAGTTGTCCTAACGATCGCCAATTTGTAATTGAGACTGGCGTCTGATTCCTCGGTGGCCAAAAACCTGGTCGCCATTTGGACGCCATCGGCCCCGAGCGCCCTCATCCGCGAAATATCCGCCCGATCATAAATACCCCCGGCGGCGATCACTGGAATATTACCGTTAGCTTGAGCGATTTTTTTTACTTCGGGCAAAATAACCTCTACTTGAAATTCCGGCTTAGTCACTTGATCAATAGTAAAGCCCAAGTGTCCGCCGGCTAATGGCCCTTCAACGATGAACGCCGCCAATTCGTAACCCAGATCTCGCCACTTATTCTTTTCCCAACGGTAAAGAACAATATTGGCGGCCTTGGCCGAAGAAACAATTACAGCAATCGCGGTTTTATGCGGATGATTTATCTTCGGCAAATCTCTAATCAAACCCGCGCCAATTGAAATGAAATCGATTTGCCCTTCGACCGCCGCCCGAATAGAATCTGCGTAATCCTGTTGCACGGCTACCATTACGTTCAAGCCAATTACTCCCTCGGGACTAAGCGCCCGAGCAGTGGCGATTTCCTTAGTTACGGCTTCATAAGTCGAGACTTTCTTCTTCAGTCTTTGTGACCAAATTTCCCGAAGACAGACGACTGATAAAATACCAGCGCCGCCTTCGTTAGCAAATGCGGCCACTAGTCGGCTCAGAGAAACTCCAACCCCCATTGGCCCCAAAATAAACGGGAAAGACAGCTCCCGATCACCAATTATTAATTTTGGATAATCGGTATTTCCTGGTATTTTCTTCATTGTACCTCCTTAATTTGTTAAAAAACTATTTATTTAAAATTTAATTTAAAATAAGAAAAATTATTCTGATTCTAGCTCAACTGATTATTGTCTGAGCCACAGATAATACAATTTATTATAAAATTACGTTCATGTCAATATATTTAAGACCGCTACCTATAACCACATAATCCAGAGAATCCATAATTACTGGCGAACTTCAAAATGCAGGTTCTCTAAGCCTCAATTCGGGAAAATAAATAACTGGCGGCGGTTAATAAAAGTATAATTACGCCTAATAAAACCAAGAAATCCGTCATTAAGCCAAATTGAGTTAAGCCGATAAGGGTTCCCCTTAAGGCATCAACCCCGTAAGACAGGGGGTTAGCTTGAACAGTTATACTTAGGGCGCGCGGCAAACCGGTCAATGGGAAAAAGGCGCCGGACAGGAAAAATAAAGGCATGATCAAAAAATTAACGATTAGCTGAAAACCCTGGACGTCTTTTAAGACCGAGGCGATCGCGGTCCCAAATAGAGTGAATAAAAAAGCGATCATAAACATAAAGACTAAAGTTACAATCACTAACCACCAATTAGTAACCCGGAAACCGATCGCCAAAGAAATAATTAAAACAATTAAGCCTTGAATAACCGCCACAGTCGCTCCGCCCAAACAGCGGCCAACCATAATCTGTAAGCGCGACACCGGCGCGACCAACATTTCCTTTAAAAAACCGAATTGCCGATCCCAAATTATTTCTAAACCGGAAAAAACTGCCGTGAACAAAATGCTCATCGCGATGACTCCCGGTACTAGAAATTCCAAATAATTACCACCCCCGGCTTTTTTATAAATTTCCCCGAAACCAAAACCAAAGGCAATCATAAATAATAAAGGCTGGCCCAAGGAACCGACAATCCGCGCCTTAGAGCGCCAATATTTTTTTATTTGTCTGAGCCACAAAATATAAATAGTTTCCATATAATTATTTGGCTATAAATTTATTAACGGCTTTATTAGCGGCGCCAACCGCCCATCCGGCCAGCTTGACGCATAAAACCAGCACCATCGGCCTTTTCATCGCGAATGATATGGCCAGTTAATTCAATAAACGCATCTTCTAAATTATCTTTGCTGGTTTGTTGCTTTAACTCGTCCGGTGTGCCCATGGCCACAATTTGGCCCTGGTCAACAATAAAAACACGATCAGCCACTTTCTCCGCCTCTTCAATATAATGGGTGGTAAAAAAGACAGTCATTTTTTCTTCGACATTCATCTTCTTAATATACTCCCAGATATGATTTCTGGTTTGCGGGTCTAAACCCTGAGTTGGTTCATCTAAAAATAAAATCTTTGGGTGATGTAATAAGCCCTTGGCAATTTCCAGGCGTCGCTTCATACCGCCGGAAAAAGTTTTAACTAATTCCCGGCGTCTATCCCAAAGTTCCACGAATTCTAAAAGTTGCTGAATTTTCTCAGCTCTTTTAGATCGCAACAAACCATATAAAACGGCGTGGAGATACATATTCTCATAAGCAGTTAAATCATCATCCACGCTTGAGTCCTGGAAAACAATTCCAAAAGAATGCCTGGCCTTATCTTTCTGAGTTACCGGATTATAACCCCCGATCTTTATTTCGCCGCTGGTCGGCTTTAAAACTGTAGTCAGCATTTTTATGGTCGTAGTTTTACCGGCACCATTCGGCCCTAGAAACGCCAAGATTTCTCCATCCTTAACGGTAAAAGAAATATTATCAACGGCCGTGAAATCTTTAAATTTTTTTATTAAATTTTTAACTTCGATAATCATATTTTAAGAAATTTTAGTGATTTTCTAATTTTATCACGTTCGGACCAAAATTTCTAGTTTCCAAAAAACAATTATTAGAGTAAAATCAAAGTATTAATAAATATATGTTAAAAGCTAAAATGACTAAGCGACTCTGGTTTAGGCCAGTCCTTATAATGGTAATTTTTATCGGACTGATTGTTCTAGTCGGTCAAGTGATCATCTTTTCCCATTCTAAACCCTTGCGCCTTTACTTGGAATTTTTAAGTCGGAATTCCCAACGAGGGCAAGCAGTAGCGGTTTATTCTAAAGAAGATTTTGCCCACCGCTATCTCGGCGCCAGCGGCCATGAGATTTATCTACCCGATGATTTCTTGAAATTATTTCAAGAATATTATAATTATCCGCCGGTCAAAAAAAACAATCTTTTTATGGTTTATAAAATTCCCGATAAAAAAAATCTTTGTCAGATTAATATTTTTGGCATCAGCGAGAAAAAGGATCTGGTTTACGTTTCCTCTCAGGATGCCTGCTTAAAAAATGATTAAAGCAATAAATAAAAAAATAATCGGTTATTTATGGCTAGTGGCCACAAATCATAAATATCAGTCATCTAATTATACTGATTAAAAATCATTATTGGTTAACGCTGATTGTCTTTTTGGTTATCATCTGTTTTCGCGGTCTGCTGCTTATTTCTCCGCTCTCCATCACCTTGGCGAGTACGATTTTTTTTCCACCCCTAACAGTTCTTTTAATTAATAGCTTTGGGATTTTAATTTCCGCCACTTTAATTTATAAGTTTTCGGAATTTCTCGGCTTTGATGAATACTTTGCCCAAAAATACCAAAAAAGAATCGCGCCGATAAAAAATGGCCTGGATAGAAAAGAAGTCCCAATTATCGCCGCCTGGAGCTTTTTACCCTTTTTCCCGACTGATCTAATTATTTACGTTAGCGCCACCCTAAAAGTTTCCCTTTGGAAATGCCTGGTTGGAGTTTTTGTGGGAACGGCAATAATTAACGCCATCCTTATTTATTCTCTCAATTTCTTTCTGCCCTATAACGATATCGCGGCGTTTAATACTCCGCCCCAGGCGTTAACGACTAATACTGTCTCGATTACTTCAACTAGTACCACAAACACTCCGGTCGATGCGAACGCTTTGGTCAACACCCAGACAGCTAGTCCCTCGACACTAATTACAAAAACGCCACCGGAAAATATTAATCAATTGACGCCACCGCTCGCCGATGCGCGAGCGCGGGTCACTAAGAAATCCTTTGGTATAAAAATCTCCCCGACTGATTCGCCGGTTCAACCGGAAAAATTTAGCGGCTATCATACTGGGGTTGATTTTGAAACTTGGCCTAGCGAGGCCGATCAAGACGTCGTGGTTTCAGCCCTTTGTTCCGGGCCGTTAATTTTAAAAAAATATTCCAGAAATGTAATCTGAATAAACAAACAGTTACTATAATTTATGGCCATCTAAAACTGGCCTCGATTAAACCGGCGCTGGGTGATCAATTAGAGGCCGGGGAAAACTTCGCAATTTTAGGCCAGGGTTATAGTGTGGAAACCGATGGCGAAAGAAAACATTTACACCTTGGTATTCATAAAGGCGTCAGTATTAGCTTGCTCGGTTATGTTTCTAAATCAGCTGATTTAAGTGCTTGGTTGAATGTTTTAGATTATCTGCCTTGAATTTTTTTTAAAAAAATATTATAAGAATTTTAATCATGACCGAATAACTCTCCAAAAACTAGGGAACAATTGAAAAACCGCTGACTTTCTGCCAACGGTTTTATTGTGATCTTTAAAGATCTTTAGTTTCGGCTTTTATTCGTTAAAGAAGGATTATTTCTTCCCGGTCTGGTCCAATCGAGATTCCCCGTGGATTAATCCCGGTT
>JAPLVX010000109.1 GCA_026396945.1 Candidatus Falkowiibacteriota bacterium | reverse complement strand
ATTAAAGTAGCGGCGATCTCATCGCGACCGGCCTTATCCTTATCTTCCCCGTCTAAGGCATCAGCCGCCAAAGAACTTAAACGCTCGTCTAATAATTCAACTTCAACGCCGGATTTTTCTTTTAGTTGAGAAACAAAATTTTCCCATTCTTTATTATTCGCTTCTTCCCCGCTCATTTTTTTAGGAGATCCGATTACCACTAAATCAATATCTTCATTGATAATTTCAAAAAGGACCTCGTTTAAATTAGCGACTGTCTTATAGGGTAAAGCCAAGCTCGTTTCTTCGTCGGCCAAAGCCAGGCCGATTCTTTTCGTCCTCGTTTAAGTTAGCGACTGTCTTATAAGGCAAGGCTAGGCTCGTTTCTTCATCAGCCAAAGCCAGGCCGATTCTTTTCGTGCCCCAATCTATCCCTAAATATTTTTTCGCGTCATTCGACATGATTATGATCTAAATTAATTATTAGTTAGTATCTCACACCCCTCGTCAGTCACCGCGACTGTATGCTCAAAATGCGCGCTTAACAATCCGTCCTTGGTCAAAATCGTATAATTATTTTTCGCGATTTTAATTTCATAATCGCCTTGATTAATCATCGGCTCGATAGCGATTACCATCCCTGGTTTTAAAACAACATTCTCCGGCAAATTGGCTCTGATTTCATAATTAAAAACATCCGGTTTTTCATGCGCAAAATAGCCGACGCCGTGTCCGACCAAATCCTGAACCACGCCGTAGCCATGCTTTTCGGCATGTTCCGAAATAGCCCGTCCAATATCGTTAATTTTATTACCCGGTTTTACTTGTCTCAAACCGAGTTCTAAGCATTCATGGCTAACTCGCAATAATTTCTTCGCGTCGGCACTGATTTTTCCAACCCCGACCGTCGCGCACATATCAGTAAAAAAGCCGCCGGTTTTAGAATGCGGGTTAAGCGACGCTTGAAATTCCGCGCGCACTTTCGGATCGACCGGCCATTCCATCCCGATATCAAGATCGACAATATCGCCGTTCTTTAAAATCCGATTCGGAATTGCCGCACCGTGCACAACTTCATTATTGATTGAAACGCAAACCGTCGCCGGGAAAAATATTCCGTCGCCCATCGGGTAGTTTTTAAAAGCGCTGCGGCCGCCGAAAGACTCGATAAATTTATTCGCCATATTTTCTAAATACATCGTTTCGACGCCCGGTTTTACTTCCTTAATCAAGCTTTCTAAAATAAAAGCCAAGCGTTTCCCGCCCTCTTTAATAATCCTAATTTCATCCGCTTTTTTATAATAAATCATAATTAATTAATTTTTCCCGAATCAGTGATAATCGCCTTTTTCGGATTCTGTTTTAATTCTTTATTCGCCCTAACCGACAAAAATAAAAATATTCCTAAAAGAATAACCATATTTAAAGGCGCGAGCCAAAAAGGATATTCGTGTCCGAAACTTTCTAAAACCATCATCGCCCCTAAAACGCCGATCGCGTACATCGCGCCATTTTTTAAATAAGCATATTTAGTTATTAAATCAATCCCGCGAATTGTAAATTCTCGAACGACGAAAGCACCCAAACCATTGCCTAAAATAATTAAAGGTACGCTAACCGTAAAGGCGAAGGCGCCAATAACCCCATCGATTGAAAAACTAGCGTCAAGCACTTCCAGATATAATATTTTACTCCAGGCGCCCATCGCCGGATT
>JAPLVX010000082.1 GCA_026396945.1 Candidatus Falkowiibacteriota bacterium | reverse complement strand
GATAATCAATGGTATCGAAACCTGCGATGGATCCGGTTCTTTCCCCTGCACCAAGGGAGTTTATACTGGGACAGCCACTTGCAACCCTCCCAGTATTAATCCTTCATGCCAGACCGGGACTTGTGATATCTACCCTAAAAAATGTTCTTATGGCTTGGGTTTAGCAGGAGTAATGGAGGACGGCGAACAATGTGGTGATAATGGTGTGGTTGAAACCCCCTGTACCTGGAATGGTTTTACCGGAATAAAAGGTTGCCTGACTAATTGTTTATGGGGGAACTGCTCGGTCGTTCCTTCATGCGGGTCTAACCGCGGCGGGAATTTTGAAAATCTTACGCCGCAAAATCAAAACAATTGTCTAGTTGGAATAGTTAAAGAATTTAGTTTGCATGAAGATAATACTTGGACTTGGAATTGCGAAGGAACCGCGGCCGATTTTGTGTCTTGCTCCGCCCAGAAACAAGTCAGCGGTGCCTGCGGCCCAGCAACTCAATCAGCTCAGGCGACCGAGCCAACTGGTAAAACATATTTATGTTCATCCGGCACAGATATTGGTATGAATTATAATCACAACTCTTTACCCTATAAATATGAATGGGAATGTGAGGGAGATCATGGCGGGTCACCCGTTAATTGTTCGACCCCAAAATGTGGTGACGGAGTTATTACTAGCCCGCAAGAGCAATGCGATTTTGGCTCTAACAATGATGATACTAATGGTTGCGGCTCTAATTGTCATTTAGGAAATTATAAATATACCTGTAATTCTTTGCCGACCCCGCAGACCTACGACCTTTGGAATTCGGTGTCTTTTTACAAGATTCCTTGTCTGGAAGTTAACCAAGGCGCTAAAAACTGCAAGACACTCGCCAGCTCGCCGGCTACAAGCACTACCACATATAATATTGAAGAGTCAGTTAGCTCTTGCCGTTTTAAATGTGCGGGTAATTGGGGTAAATGTTCCGGTGATACTAGCTGTCAAACGGCTTTAACCGAACTTACAAATTGTGGCACCTGTAACAACATTTGTTCGAGCGGACAGGGCTGTTATCCTACTAGCCCTCCTGGCAGTAATTACGCTTGTAGTTGTTATGAGGGGTATGATCATTGCGATGGTGGTCCAAGTTGCCAAACCCTAAGTGCCGATCCGAATTGTGGCACTTGCCATCATAATTGTTCAGCTGATTCAAACAAACATCAGGGATGTTCTTCGTTTAGTCCCTATGATTGTGTTTGCCAGGCTGGTTTTAAAAATTGTAGCGGTAATCCGGCCACTGGTTGTGAAACCAACATAACATTTGGTCCAGTGGCGGATGTAAATTGCGGCAATTGCGGAACCTCTTGTAAAGTAGGCAGTAATGGTCAGCAGGGTTATTGTAGTAATGGTTATTGTGATTGTAACGCTGGGTATGTTTGGAGTAGTGGCCAATGTGTGCCAGGTTCTTGCGGCGATGGTAAACTAGATAAATCTTTGGGTGAACAATGCGAGCCTGGTGTGACACCGGTGGAAAATGGGACCTGCGTCCCGAAAGGCGATCCTAATGAATGCAAAATAATTGATACCTCGTTTTGTGACGTTTCTGAGATTCTCAATCTTTATAATAATACAGAAAATATTAATTTTGCTTGTTCTAAATTTCTAAAAGGTGGCGCTGGCTATACCAGGGTCTGTTTGACGGCCGGAGACAACGCTAATGGAAAGCGTTATTGTAGTGATTGGAATAGTCTCCTCCCCGTTTTCACGACTACCCCCTATGCTAATATTAATTGCAATAGTTATCCGTCAGGCTATTGCGGTTATAAATGTACAAATAATTTTGACGATTGCGTCCAGAATCCCGGTGATTATGATACTTGCGAGACGGACCTAAAGAAGGATCCTAATTGTGGCTCTTGTGGTAATAATTGCTTGGCTGACCCAACCAAAAATCAGACTTGCGGACTGACAGGCCCTGGCTATGGATGTGTTTGCAAGTCGTTAGATTTTGGTGATTGTAATGGCGGCACGGACGGTTGCGAAACCGCTCTGAATACTAACCCGGAACATTGTGGCCTTTGTGCTACTAATTGCGGCGGTCCAAATGCCGTTTGTACTAATAGGAGTTGTAAAGGTTGTAAGTCGGGTTATGTAAAAGCTAATGGGGTTACTTGTACTCCAAGCATTTGTGGGGATAATTATGTGGACACAAGTAGGGGTGAACAGTGCGAACCGAGTATCCCCTTAGCGGGCGACTTGAGGTGTTATCCGACAGGGGGGTCAAAAGAATGTAAAATTTATAAATTGTTAGCTAATTGTTCCGATTCTGATTATTTGGGTGGTTTAATAGCCTTGGGTTATTCAAACATTGGCCCAACTTCCAGCAGAATCACTTTCAATTGTCCGTCACAGTCAAATAATATTATTGACTGTTCTGTCGCTAGCGGGTCCACTTGTATTAATTGGAACACAAGTACTTTTGTTTTGCCTCAATATACCATCTGTAATCTGGGAAGCAATTTAAATAATTGCAGTTATAATTGTCAAAGTGGTTGGGGGAATTGCAATAAAACTTGGAATATTACATCCCCACCAGATCCACCAGATTTAGATACTTGTGAAATTAATTTGAATACTAGTAATTCGCATTGTGGTTCTTGCCCTAATAATTGCGGTAGCCATGGCAGCTGTTCTAGCGGTAGCTGTGTTTGTGACTCTGGTTGGTCATCTTGTGGCGGCGGTAACTGCAATACCTCTGATAACGATAACCATTGTGGTTGTTCCGGGCTGCCATGCAAAGGTAAAAACCCCCACTGCTCTAATGGAGGTTGCGTTTGCGTTCAAAACTGTTTAAATTGACCAGATAAAATTAAAATCTAGTTTTTCGAAAGAGTCTCATGTAATAAACGAGGCTCTTTTCGCATATCAGAAGATCGGATGTTTTATGCTATACCGGAATTTTAATAGCCTTAATTCATTTACTTTTAAACCTTTTTAAGCTATATTTTAGATAGTTTTTAGCTTCATTTTAATTTTTTTTATTAAATTTTTGTCCTTGACTAATGTTTAAAAATTAATTAATATAAAAAGTCTATTTAAAATAGACCTTTATTGATAAAAAATGGCTAATGTTAGCCACACTAAAGCTCATTGAAAACAAAAATAATTAAAAATAATGTTAAACCCCGCAAATCTGAAAATCTGAAACCCATGAAAAAAATAAGCATTTTATTGTTTCTTGGCTGGCTGTTGATTAATTTCCGGCCGGTCGAAGCTCAAACTTTGGGCATTACGATGCACGAAGATTGGAGTTCTACCCTATTAGCCGGTCAGAATTGCCTGGATCTCCAGACGATGGACGGCTTTACCTATGACCTGATTTATCTGGGTCACTGGAATTATAACGATCATTATCAGGTCGAAAAACGTAATGCTAGTGGCGCCGTAGTGGCAACCGCCACCAATGATAGTGCCTGGATTGGGATAAAAATGTTTTGCTATAACGGCAAAGTATTGCTGACTAACCCAACCGGTGTTTCTTACTCTTTAAAGGTTAAATTATATGATCAAAACCTTAGCCTTTTAAAAGACACGGTTTGGAGTGCGCCCTGGATTTTACCCGGCGAAGTACGGAATAAGTTTTATTTTGATGGTCTATATCTATGGATGGTTAGTAGCGGTGCTAGCAACAATTTGGAAACCGTTAAACTAAATAAATTTGACCCCATCTATCTTACCGATCTTGGCTCCCTGACAATAGACTCCGTGAAATGCAATCATCTTCTTACTAACGATCAACTCGATTATCGATTTTTTATTAAGTATGGCAATTCACTATACTTGAATGCCTTTAAGCCGGTGTCGGGCAATAACACGATTGGTCGTAAATTCAAAATTAATAATGATTTACAAATTGTTAATAATGATCCGCCAGTTGCCGGGGACTTGTATCTCGACCTTTTCCCTTATAATGGCAGCCTGTATTATTTAGATTATTATAATTGGGCCACCGCGAAACTTATAAGAAAAGATACGAATGGTTTCTCGACTAGTTACCAGGTCAATTTGCCAGCTTCTAATATAAATAATAATTTGGCGATATTCCCTCACGGTAATATCTTTTTATGGGGACCGGGCGATGGCAATATCCACAAAATTGATCCGGCTAATGGAGCGGTGATAAGCACCAAGTTTATTGTAAATTTGCCCTGGACCTTTGACTGCAGCTATTATTTTGGCAAGATTGGTTCTAGCCCTGAATATCCGTTCATGGTTGTCGGACCAACCGGGACCAACCCCACTGAGCCTTTCCGCATTTATCTATTAGATCCAATTACCCTAGACACTTTGTCTACCAAAGTAATTAATAGTATCGCCGCCAATTATAAAATTAAAGAAGCCGGTGATAAAATTTATATTTTTGGCAACAAAATCGTCGAGCTCTCAGTCTTAGTATCAGTCTGGCCCAGCTTCAAAATTATCAATGGTGTGGCCGGACAAGACGTAACCAACGGCTCCACTATTCTGAATCTGAATACCTCGGCTCCACCAGAAGTGATCTTCAACGCTAACGCTGATTCCTTTTGGATCAAGAACGTCAGCGCTGTCGCCAAGCCCGTAATGTGTAAAAAAATTGTTATCAACCAGGTTAATAATACCGTCAATTGCTTTTCCTGGGACATTCTTTACGGGGCGACCACTTTTATTTCTGGCAACCCGGTGAATATCTCGCCGGACAGCAGCTTCAAGAGTTTTACCTCGCGCTACGAGTGGAACGGCCATAACGGTTCGACCCATATCCGATATGTTTTTTTCGATCAGAACAATATCAATGACTCGATTTGGTATGACATCACGTATGATATCACCGTCGGTATCGAAGAAAATTATCCAACGACCATCAAGGTTTTTCCCAATCCGACCGCTGATTACCTCTATATCAAGGGAATTGTTAATCCGCAGATAGAGATTTTCAACCTTTTGGGCGACAAGCTCATAACCGCTCAGACCCAAAAACTGAATTTAAGTGATTTGCCCGTCGGCCTTTATTACTACCGACTGAGCAACGCTACGCAAACCGTCTTAACCGGCAAACTGGTTAAACGCTAACATTATTAATTATTTTTTGCTCTCCTAAGGAGATCCCCGGTCATAAAGCCCGGGGATTTTTTTTAAAATTGCTTTATGGTATAATAAAAATATAATATATTTTTTAATTTATGTTAAAAAATCATAGCCAAAAATATTATTTCGGGGCGATTTTGTTTGTCCTGACATTTTTAATTTTCTCCCTTTTTAATCTAAAGGTCTTAGTGGGCGCACAGGTTTTAGCGGCTAACCAGTCAGACGCCATTGCCGTTAGAATTTTACCTAATCCTAATCATTATTCAATTGATCGCTGGTACAAAGAGCAAGGCTTTGCCGGTTCACCGCAGGCTTTAACGGTTGACGGTTATGAAGCGATTAGAGACGGCCGTACTGTTTACGTAAATGCGGCTAATATTTCTCTCTCTAACAAATATATATACACTAATATCTACTTGATTTCTTATAATCAAACTTCCAACCAGCAGACAGCTGATATTTTAGGGCAGATAGTGGCTCATTGGAAATTTAATAATAATTTTTCCCAGACAGATTTGCAGGGAACTTGTAATATAAGTACGATAAATTGTTTAAGCGATAAAGACTGCTCGGATAAATTGAAGTGCGAAACGGATACAGCTAGCCCAGCTCAAGGGAAATGTGTGCCCAAGGAGGCGCTTAATTGTTATAACGATACCGATTGTCCCAGCGGGCTTTTTTGCGGTAGCCTCAAGGCCGAAATAGTCAGGGACGTCAAAAGAATTAGTCTTTTGTCCGAGCTGAAAGAATCATTATTTGCTTATAAAAAGGTAAAGAGTCATTACCCCATTTTAGAGGCTGGTACTTTTGTTAAGAATAAAACTGTTTCTACTTGGCCGAGTTGGCGTGAAGTTTTCTTGCCAGAAATTGGAATTAGCTCGGATCTTATTGACCCCATTAATACCCTCGGTTACTGTTCTCCAGACTATGAGGCAGCTACCTGTTGGAATAAAAATAATCACCAGTTTTTTAGCCAAGCGCCAGGCAGCGGGGATTTGAATTTCCCCGCCGGCAGTCGAATCATATATTATACGGCTAATGCCAATGGCTCGGCTTATACCCTGTGTGCCGGTATCGAGTCTTTTTCCGCTGGTTATGATATATACGATAAAGAGGCTGACGGTACGGAGGTCGGCCAATTTTCTAAATTTAACTGTACTGCTATCGCTAATATTGCTCAGGCCGGCAATAGCGCCCCAGTATTTTTAGACTATCAATTAAATGGGACGGTCGGCCAAGAGTTTAATGGTTTCGTTAAAGCTTATGATGCTGAACATAATCCTTTAAAATTTACTTTTAGTAAGGACGCCGGCGGCGCTAATTGGTCAAGTTGGATCGACCCGGTAACCATAAAAAGTACTAACGATCCTAATCAAATAAAGATTTATTCACCCAAGGCCGGTCCGGCCGGAAACTATAATATTACTTTGAATGTTGATGACGGAAAGCTTACAACCTCCACGACCACTATCCCGATTAAGATTTCTGCCCCCCAGGTTTACTTAGAGGCCGAAGACATGGATCAGATTTTGCGGAAGGGAAATAAGTTGGTTTATTCTTTTATTTATCAAAGCGCTGAGGGCTTAACGACAACTTTTGCAAAAAATTCAGGAATTGATTTATCCCTCCCGATCTCGGTTACTACTTCTACCCAAATTAGTTCTAATAAGTTTAAAGTAACCGCCACCTCGACCATTGGAGATTTGAGCGAGTTGGTTATCCTAACTCCACCGAACACTTTTAACCAAAACACTTGGTTCAAAACTAACACCTCCTCCGTCTATACAATCACCGTCGGCACTGTCACTAAAAAAATAAAAATAAACTTGATTGTTGAGCCTCCGGTCTTAGATTTTGACTGTCCGACAGAAGCTCGCCAAAATCAACCCTATTCTTGTTATATCGGTAATATAATTCAAGGTAAGCATGATGTTACTTATTCAACTTCTTCGATTCCAAGTTGGCCGACCGGTTTAATATTCGATTACGCTTACGACCCCGGCACTTTTATTCCGAATAATAATAATACCAATAGCCCTAATAACGTTACGAGAATACAGTACATCTACAACCGAACGCAGTATAATGCAACGCAAAGAATATTAAATTTTACTACCCGCCTTTTTCCTTCTATAAAGACTCAGGCCGTCGCCTGGCTTAAAAATTTAGGTAATTGTTTTAGTCAATTAAATTTTTCCGGGATTAAAGTGCTAGCCGCCCAAAACGCCGACCACTCTAACTTTTATATTCATGGACAACCCACTGCCATCGGAACCTCAACTATTACTATAAGCGCCGTTAATGATTATGGTACTATGAGCCAGAAAAGCTTTAATTTAAAAGTTAATAATTATTGCGGTGACAGTATGCAGCAATATCCTAATACCGAAGGTAAAGGTGGCTATTATAATGATGGCTATGAGGATTGCGACGGTTTAGATGGAACAGCTATCTTCGACACTTCGACCAGTACCAGCGCCTGGGTCGCTATTAGCAGTGTCTCCAAACAATATTCTTGTAAGTCTAATCCTAATCTCGATTACCCTATAAAAGACAGTGGTTATTGTGTTTTCGCTTCGCCGCTGGAGGGTGGCGGTTTCTGCGGTGATGGGCTCTGTGAAACCGTAACCTTGACTGGGGAAATGTTAGAAACGATGGCTAATTGTCCGGCTGATTGTGGAACGCCGGCCGGTGGCACTGGCCCAAATTGTGGCGATGGTATAAAACAAGCCGGTGAATTATGTGATTGCAAAACTCCCGAGTCTAATTGCGACTTAGGAGGAAAGACTTGTAAGGATTTCAATATCTGGGCAGTCGCGCCTTTTAACGGTTTAAGTTTAAGATGTGGTAACTATAATGCTTCTAGCACAAACCAATGGTTATGTAGTTTTTTCGAAAATCCCTTAAGCACCGCCAGCTGTCTTTATCCTCATCAAATAGCTGATAACGCCGCTTTTGTTTGTGAACCCGGCTGGTTTAACTGCGATGGCAATATTACTAACGGTTGTGAATCGCAATGCTGTCCTAGTTGTGCCGGCAAACAATGCGGTCCAGACGGTTGCGACGGTACCTGCGGCACTTGCCCTAATGGTCAAATTTGTAAAACCAATAATCAATGTTGCACGCCCACTAGTTGCGCCGGTAAACAATGCGGTTCCGATGGTTGTGGCGGCACCTGCGGCACCTGTTCGCCTGAAATGAAGTTTTGTATTAATTCGCATTGCAAAGCGCCTAATTGTCCGGCCGGTGATCCCGATGGAGTTTATTGCGATGTCAGCACCGGTTATAAATGTTGCTTTAAAGCTGGAGCGCCATTTTGTTACCCTTTTAGTCAGCCAAGCCTTTGCAACTATTGGCAATAATAAACTAATTTTATGGATAAGAGAAAATTAATTTTAATAATTGTCGGCGCGCTAATTATTATTTTAGCTGCTCTTTGGTGGCTTCAGCGTTCTGGTCAGATAAATTTAAGGGCTACTCAAAAAAATACTAGCCCGGCTTTTAAGGTTGAGTACTTGAGTGCGGCCGAGAAAAACAAACTTAATATCTCGCCTGATTTAAAAGTTCAGGCCTTGCAACGTGACTCTGGTAATACTGTGACAATTTATAAAATTATTAAAAATAATAACGATGTAGTGACTAATTTAAGTCAAATCGAAGCGCAGCGTCCGCCCCGACCGGACAAGGTCCCGATAAAATAAAACCGCTAAAATAAATATGAAAAACAACATTATTGACTGTTTGACCAAGGTCGGACAAAACATAAATATTTATGGCTGGGTTAATGTGCGCCGCGATATGGGCAAGGTCGTTTTTTTTGATTTACGCGATCGCAGCGGTTTGATTCAAATCGTCGTCGTGCCTAGCTTGGTTGATAAAAAAACTAATAAAATTTTAAAAGATATCCGGGCCGAATTTTTATTAGAAGTAGTCGGCAGTATTCAAAAACGGGATAAAGCCAACCCTAATTTAGCCACCGGTGAGATAGAAATTCTAGCCAAGGAAATAAAAATTATTTCCGCCTCGGCTACTAGCCCCTTAACGATTAGCGAGGATACGAGTGGCATCAATGAAAGCTTGCGTTTAACTTATCGCTACTTAGATTTACGGAGTGAACGAATGAAAAATAATTTAAAATTAAGGCAAGTGGTTAATTTGTTTTTACGCAATTATTTTTCGCAACTTGGTTTTTGGGAAATTGAAACACCCTATTTAACCAAGGGGACCCCGGAGGGGGCAAGGGAATTCATCGTGCCTTCTCGCCTCCACCGCGGCGAATTTTACGTCTTACCCCAATCGCCGCAGCAATTTAAACAATTATTAATGGTGGCCGGTTTGGAAAAATATTTCCAGATCGTTCGTTGCTTTCGTGATGAAGACCAACGGGGCGACCGCCAACCGGAATTCACTCAATTTGATTTAGAAATGTCTTTCGCCCCCCAAGCCGAAATCTTGGATTTAATGGAAGCAGCCATGATTGCTCTGGTTAAAGCCGTTAGTCCGGAAAGCATTATTAAAGAAACCCCCTTTCCTCGGTTTACTTATCAAGAAGCCGTCGAGAAATATAAGAGCGATAAGCCGGACTTGCGAACAGACGCCGAAAAAGACGATAAGACCTTAGCTTTTTGTTGGGTAAGCGATTTTCCTTTATTTGAAAAAGATTCAGTTGATAATAAAATAAATGCCGTTCATCATCCTTTTACCCGACCGAAAACTGAAGACGAGAAAAAGTTAACTAGCGATCCTTTGGCGGTTAGGGCCGAAGCTTATGATTTAGTTTTGAATGGCTATGAAATTGGCGGTGGTAGTTTGCGGATTCATGAAAGGAAACTGCAAGAGAAAGTTTTTAAAATTTTAGGTTTAAAATCTAAAGAAATAAATACCCGTTTTGGGCATCTATTAGAAGCTTTTAAGTATGGTCCGCCGCCTCACGGGGGTATCGCCCTTGGTTTGGATCGCCTAATTTCTTGCTTGCTTGGCGAAAAAAACATCAGGGAGGTGATGGCCTTCCCAAAAACCAGCGATGCCAAAGATCTGCTCACCGGTGCGCCCAGCCCTTTGCCGAAACAAGCACTGAAAGATGTCGGCATAAAAATAAATAAAACAAAGTAGTATACAAAAATCCTCGCTTCAATTACGAGGATTTTTATATATGGAGTATTTCGGCAAAATCAAGATTATTGGGTCAGCAGAATTGATATTCGGTAGCCTTTTGTTAAATAAAATGTTATAATTATTTTATTATAGATAGTAATATTTAATTTTATCATTTATATGTTTAATGATTTGACAAACAATTCGCCGGCGGGTGGCTCTAATCCAACAAATTCTCCTGCCCCTGGCCCCAGTCCCGTTCCTTCGCCCGGCTCTTTTAGTTCAGCGGCCGCTCCTCGAAAGGAAGTTGATGATATTTTTTCCGAAACCGATCAGATTGAAACTCAGGGCGTCTTTTCTCAATCCCGTCCGCAGATCGAGGCCCGAACCGTTGGCTTAGGGGCGGCAACTAATTTGGACGATGATTTACCCAAACCTTCCGGCAGCCAGGCTTTTAAAAAAATCGCGATCGCTCTTATTATTTTAGTTATTTTAGGAGCGGGTGCCTATTTTGCTTATTCTAAATTTTTTAGCCAAGCAACTCCCGTCAATTATACTCCAGAAACCGCTCCGGTGACCGTCCAGCCGGAAACAGCCGCTCCGGTTGTCGCTGAACCCAGTCCGACAGCTTCCACGACACCGGAAATCACTGCTTCAACTTCGCCCGATATTAACGCTAGCTCTACGGAACCGGTTGTGCTAGTGGCTTCTTCGACGACTGATTTATCCAATATTGATTCCGACCATGACGGACGGACTGACCGATGCCGAAGAAATTCAATTGGGGACCAACCCAAATTTAACCGATACCGATAATGATGGCCTAACTGATTATGAGGAAGTGAAAACTTATAAAACTAACCCCCTAAATCCCGATTCTGACGGTGACGGTTTCACCGACGGCGTTGAAGTCCACGGTGGCTATAACCCCAACGGATCAGGCAAATTAATTAAATAATTTTAGCTGGGACCTTCCTTCTTGCCGATTAAGCCTTCTCTCGCTTACCTATTAATTATATCAGAAACATGTGCTCAGTAACTTAGCTACTAGCCAAAATTTTAGAAGTTCGGCGCCAATGAAGCCGAGTCGTAATTTGCTTTTGGATTTGCATATTATGCCTCGTCCGGGAGAAAAAATTTTCCCCGGTCGCCCCTGGCTTATGGCCGGCTTAATTACTTTAGTGATAATGTTCGCCTTATCTTATTTTTGTTTTAAATAAAAACTATGTTTTTGCAAGTCAGAAAAAACAAAAAAGTTAAAGACACGGATTCAAAAAATAAGGGCCAAGAGCTAAGTGAACGCATAAATCAAGATATTGTCGTGCACAATATGCCGAGCAAAAGTGTTTTGGCCAATTCAACTTACTCGCAAAATTCTAACCATTCCGTTGGCTCAGATAACGCTGATAAACATAAAAAAATTGGTTTGTTTATTATTGGCGGCGGTTTAGTCGCAATTTTAGGTATTATTTACTTAGCTTATATTTTCATAATTAAACCGGCCGCTCAGCCAAGCCCTAATTCTCAGGCGCCGGTGGCCAGTTCTTCAACCGCTAATCAGGTGGCCAGCGCTGTCGCCCCAGCGCCAGTCGAGCCGACCCCGTCGGTTAATATTAATGAAGCGAATATTCCGATCAGCACTTCAACCGAATTAGCGACTTCCAGCGCCAGTTCGACCCTAGTTTTTCCCGGTGAAGAAAAAATCATCAAATCTGTCGGCCAGCCAATCCTTGATTCCGATAATGATGGCTTAAACGATTCTGAAGAAGCTATCCTAGGGACTGACCCTAAACTTAGCGATTCTGACGGTGACGGTTTCCCGGATTTGGCGGAACTATTGTCTGGTTATAATCCCGCCGGTACCGGTAAGCTAACCGATGATTCTAATTTAGCCAAATATTCAGTCGCTAATTATGAAATTTTATATCCTAAAACCTGGACCCTAAAACCACTCACGACCGATGCCTCTGTTATTTTTTCGGCGCCGGACGAATCATTTGTTCAATTATCAGTTCAAAAAAATACCGACGCCCTAGACATTGAAGTTTGGTATCAAAAAGAGTTTGCCGTGGCAACAATTCCCAGCACCCAATTAATTAGCAATTCTATCGGAACTGGGGTATTAAGTGACGACGGTTTAACTGCCTACTTTACCGATGTCAATAGAAACAATATTTACGTCCTAGATTATACGCCGCTGGATGCTAAAAATTTAGCTTACCCTGATATTTTCAAGCTCATGATTAATTCCTTGACTCTTAAAAAATAACTTTATAAATCTAAAAAAACGGGGGCAAGACTCCCGTTTTTTTGTTTTAATATTGTGTCAGCAGATATTTTTTGCTTGGCGCTCATGGCAGTTTAAATATTTATTGCTTTCTAATTATCTTATCAACAATTCCATAAGCCTTGGCTTCCTCGGCCGTCATAAAATTATCCCGGTCAGTGTCTTTTTCAATTGTCGCAATTTTCTGGCCGGTATGCTGAGCTAGGATCCGATTCATTTTATCTTTGATTTTTATAATATGTTCGGCTCTAATTTTAACATCCGTGGCTTGACCCTCGGCTCCGCCCATAACCTGGTGAATCATAATTTCACTATTAGGTAGAATAAGCCTTTTACCGGGCGTGCCGGCAGCCAGTAAAACCGAAGCCATGGAAGCGGCCATGCCGACGCAAATTGTGGAAATATCTGATTTGATATATTGCAT
This sequence comes from Candidatus Falkowiibacteriota bacterium, assembly GCA_026396945.1. GTDB lineage: Bacteria > Patescibacteriota > Patescibacteriia > Patescibacteriales > UBA12465 > JAPLVX01. The sequence continues at coordinate 107 of JAPLVX010000082.1, read as the reverse complement.
CGTGTCGTAAATAGCTAAACCGGCGGTCACCGAGCCCCCCGGAGAATTAATATAGAATTTTATATCCCGATCTTTATTTTCCGCGTCTAAGAATAGAAATTGGGCAA
>JAPLVX010000057.1 GCA_026396945.1 Candidatus Falkowiibacteriota bacterium | reverse complement strand
GCCTGTTTTTTGTTAATTTAGCTAATTGACAAACCATTTCTTCCGCTTTACCATAATAAAGTAATAAAAAATATATGGATCTAAATAAAGTAATAGAACTGAAAGGAAGGAGCGCTGGGCCAAGCAGCATGATCATTGTTGGCGTGCATGGCGATGAGCGTTGCGGCTATGAAGCCTTAGAAAAGTTATTGCCGACCCTAAAAATTGATAATGGACTAGTTTTTATGGCCTATGGGAATCCGCCAGCCATAAAAAATAACCAGCGTTTTTACGAGGCGAATTTGAATCGCCTGTTCAAGGATAATGAATTATTAAACGAAGCGGAAAAAAATAGTTATGAATATTCGCGCGCTCAATTTTTGAAAAATTATTTAAATCAAGTCGAAGCTCTTCTGGATGTCCACGCCAGTTTTGTTCCAGCCAGTCGGCGTTTTATTATTTGCGAGCCGAATGCGCAAGAAATTACTGATTATCTGCCCTTTGATTTGGTTGTTTCCGGTTTTGACGCGATTGAGCCAGGTGGCACCGATTATTATATGAATAAGATTAACAAAATTGGTATTTGCGTGGAATGCGGTCCGCTTAATGACCCGGCCTCTACTGAAGTCGCCGCCCAAAGCATAATTTCATTTTTAAAAGTGCGGGGCCATATTAGCGGCCGAGATTTAGTGATTAAGGAACAGGACAAAATTCAGATGACCAGCCTTTATTTGAGCAAAACCAATAGTTTTAAGCTCAGTCAGCCATTTAAAGATTTCACAGAATTAAAATCCGGTGAGTTAATTGGCTTGGATGGCGGCGAAGAAATTCGTACTGAAAAAGATTGTATTATTCTTTTTGCGACTAGTCTCGGTAAAAGCGGAGAAGAGGCTTTTTTATTAGGCGAATATAAAAAAGGCCCAGCGTCTGCACGCTAAGCCTTCGGCAAGAAAGAAACCTTGTTTAGTAGAAAACGGACATAATCACCCGATCTCTAGAAATTGGGAGAATTATTTCTCCCGCCATACTAATAATTAAATTAGACATCTGGGATTCTTTTAAAGTCCGCAGAATGATTCTTTTGTATGGCTGGTTTTCAAAGAGTTGCTTTATCAGGTTGCGGCCGATGCCTTTGCCTTGATATTGAGGCAAGACGGCGACTTCATCCAGATAAAAATAATTACCCGAAACTAATTTGTGTAGTCCCGGAGCTTCAAGGTGGGCATCGATTTCTGGATTAATGCTTATTTGATAACCCCAGGAAAAACCAAGAATTTCTTCATCGCCTTTTGCGACCAAACAAAGAGAATCGGGCTTCGACATTTCTTGGTAAAAATCGCTCAGTACTTTGCTCGTTGGCCAGTACTTAACCATTAATACAGATTTACCTTTATTCAAGCAGTCGGGACAGCAAGTCTGACGTTCATTTAAAGATAAAGTTAGATTACAGATTGGACATTTATAGCCCTCATTCCAGGGTGCTTGTCCAAAAGTCTGTTGATAGGCGAGAATAATGGCGCCTACTAATTCAACTTGCCGGAACGGATCAATTTTCTCAATTTTCATTTTTTAAATATTTAAAGGTACGATTTTGTTATTTATTCGATTGGCCGATAAACAATAAACCCCATCCAACCAAGGAAGGGGTTAATTTTATGTATTTAACATTAAAACAGTCCTTTCCTTAGTTAGACGGGGTCGTGATGATGAACTCTTTCAATAATTTTTTTATAGCCGCCTTCGCCGCTATTAAGCCACTTTGAAACACGAGCCACGGTCGTTGAGCTTAGGCCAGTTTTTTCCTCAATAATCGAATAAGGAATATTCAGTGAAAGCATTTCGGCTGCCTTTAGGCGTTTACTAAACTCTTTAATTTCATTTTCGGTCATTAAATCACGCAAAAAACTCTCAGCCTCTTTTTCGTTTTTTAGGGCGAGAATTGATTCGATTAATCTTCTGTTTTCGGGGAGTTGCCAATTCATGCAACTAGAGTAGCAAAACCTTTTACTTTAGTCAAGTAAAGTAAATAATAGTTGGTTATGACCGGATATTCGTCCGCTATCCCCTTAGTTGCCCTATAGGATCATCAGGATATTGTTTTAATCAAGCAGATAGTTTAGAATTTAACCATGAAAACAATTATCAGCCATTCAAGCCAAGGCACCAATCTCTTCGGTCAGAAATTAGCCGCCAGTCTTAAGGGCGGCGAGATTTTTGCTTTAATTGGCGACTTGGGTGCTGGGAAAACAGTTTTAGCCAAGGGTCTAGCCAAAGGCCTGGGTGTAAAGAGCCGAGTTAATAGCCCGACTTTTAATATTTTAAAACTTTACTCCGTTAAAAATCATCAGAATATTAAATATTTTTGTCACGTTGATGCTTATCGTTTAAACTCCGCGCCCGACTTAGAAGCAATCGGTGTTAAAGATTTCCTAGAGGATAAACAGGTAGTAACTCTTATCGAATGGGCGGAGAAAATAAAACCACTACTGCCCAAGGGTTCTAAAATAATTAAAATTGAGCACTTAACTGATAATTCCAGAAAAATTAATTATTAAAATATAAATAAAAAGGGACTTTTTCGTCCCTTTTGTCTCATTGAGGGGCTATTGCCCTCTTTTTTGTAATTATTCTTTTTGCTTCGGCAGTCATAGGACCGCCTTTTTTGCATGACCCACAGCCAGTGGTTTCAAAATAGATTTCTTTTAATTCGTCCAAAGAAGTCACCTGATAATTAGCGATCGCCATGAGATGTCTGGCATAATCTGGCCCGATTTCAACCGTGGTCCCGCAATTAGTGCAAAAATTTCTGGATACCGCTCGATCCCATTCAAACGGTTTTCCCAATTCAACCGAGTCAACTTGATAATGGCCGAGACGTTTTTTAGTGATCTCGCCAATTAGTACCTTTTTCACGATTTTTAATTTTTAATGAATTTATATAAATTATTATTTCGTTCTTTCTTTATGATCAGCTAATAATTTTTTNNNNCGCTCCGGCTTCTTGCTCTATCCTTTTCTGATATTCTTTGACGTCGGAATCATAAAGCTCTTTTTCTTTTTCGGTTATAACTATCAAATTATTAGCGCTGATCTCTTTCTCTGGATTATATTTCTTAATATCAATAGTAGTTTGAGCGGCAATTATGCCGTCTGAGTTACTAACTTCAAAAAAGGCGTCAACCCCGTGCCATTGATCTAGGTGAGAGCCGACGGCGGTAAAAAATTTTAATGTCAGGCCGTCACCAAGGCCAAGCATATTTTTTATTTGAGCGTGTAATCTTTTGGCGAAATCTGGCGTCGGATGTTCTGGATTAAATGGTTGGCACTCTTTAACTAAAGCCATGGCCTTATCGTAATTTAAATAAGTATCGCGTCGGTAAAGCTCTTCGCGATATTTGTTCAATAAATCTTTTCTTCTGAAGAACTCATCTTCTTCTCTCGAGACTATTCTTTCTTTGGTAAATTCTTCCGGATGTAAAATCGGCAAAACCTTAGCATTGTATTCATTTTTATTTATTTCAGAAAAACACTCATATTCTAATATGGTTCCTTGGTTTTCTACCTTATTAGTTTCTTTGTCGAGTTGAGTATAAACGTCGTAACTAGACATATTTGCATTTGCTTAAAATATATAAAACGCCTCCTAAAATCATCATATCAGCGATGTTGAAGACTGTAAAATAACTGAGATCAAAATAGTCGATAACATAGCCAAAATTTAGACGATCAGTAAGATTACTTATAGCACCAAGTAAAATAAGTGTCAAGGGGAAGATGGATGATGTTTGATTTTTTTTATCTAGTATTAAATAAAATATGTATATTATTAGAGCTATAATTATTAGAATAATCAAGGCATTCAGGATCGGGCCATAAAAGGGCAAGGAAAAAGCGATATAATAATTCTTAGTAAAGGAAAACTTCAACAATGAGCCCAGTAAGTTGGGTGATTGGTGAGAGGAACCATGGGTAGCTAAAAGCTTTAAATATCTATCTAAACTAAAAAATATAGCCACTAGAAGTAATATGGCTATATTTTTTATAATTGATTTGTTGCTAGTATTATTCATTTTCTTCCTGCAGTTTAGTTTTGCAGTCAATGCAAGAATTAGCGGTTGGGCGGGCCATTAACCGCTTGGGGTTTATTGGCTTTTGGCAATAACGGCAAATACCGTAAGTACCCTTGTCCATTCTTTCTAAGGTCTTATTAATATCCTCCAAGCTCTTTTCTAAAACCTTTTCGGCCATTACATTGGTAGAATAATCATTTATCTCCTGAGCATTTTCATCAGGCTTATCACCATATTCAGGAAATTTAGCGGTCATATTATCGGCTTCATGGTTATGTTTCGTAAAAAAATTGATCCCCGAACCGTCGTTACTATCCAAGATGCCCTGCCTAGAATAATTGTTACTTTAATTATAATCACCT
>JAPLVX010000107.1 GCA_026396945.1 Candidatus Falkowiibacteriota bacterium | reverse complement strand
CCGATTCCCTTTTATCTTATAGTTTTGAATCATCGGCCATTTTATTATACGAACTTTTAGATAAATTAATTAATGATTGTTATAATTTAATTGATCAAAACAGTTTAAGCATTAATCAAGTAGAAGACGTTATTTTTTCTAACGAACCCAAAAAAGCCGCTCAGCAAATTTTAGATTTAAGAAGAAACGTTATTAATATCCGGAAAATAATGCAAAATCATAAGAACATTTTGAGTCGTTTAACGGAAATGAAAAGCAGTTTGGTGCCCAGAGCCGACCTTAAAAAATGTTACGACCGCTTGGTTGAGCACTCCAAAAGAATTTGGGAGATGCTCGATAATCAAAAAGAAATGATTGAAGTTTTAGGCTCAACCAATCAATCATTACTTGATAACCAAATGACGGCGATCATGAAAACTCTGACTATATTCTCGGTCATAGTTTTTCCCCTGACCCTACTAGCCACTATTTTTAGTATGAGAACCCAGTATACTCCCCTGGTTAATCATGATTATGGTTTCTGGATTATTATTGGGATTATGATGTTACTGAGCCTAGGCATGTTAATGATCTTCAAGAAAAAGCGCTGGATATAGATATTCATTGAATATAAGTTAAAAAACAGGGATTGACAGTTCCTGTTTTTTGTTGTATTGTTTATTGACAAATAATATAATTTATACTATCATTAACAGTTATCAGTTTAACTTTATGAGAATAGCCTTTATTGGACAAAAAGGATTGCCAGCTAAAACCGGTGGCGTTGAACGTCATGTCGAGGGTTTGGCTTTGAAATTGGCGGAAGCCGGACATGACGTTTTTATTTATGGCCAAAAAGATTATAACCAAGCCAAATTAATTAATAATCCCAGGATTAAATTAATTAATATTCCTTCCTTTAAGTCTAAGAATTTCGAAGCTATTGTCCGGACTCTCTTATCTTGTCTTGATCTCTTAAGACGTCGGATTGATATTATTCATTTTCAATCAATCGGCCCTGCCTCTTTAATTCCTTTAGCTAGAATTCTAAAACCAAAAACCCCGCTGGTATTTACTTTTCATTGTCGCGATTATTATCACCAAAAATGGGGGAGGCTAGCTAAGGGGTATTTAAAATTTGGAGAAAAAGTTGGCAATCGTTACGCTGATAAAGTAATTACTATTTCGAAAGAATTAACTAAGTATTGCCAGGAGAATTATCATAATTATCCCCACTATATTCCCAACGGAGTGTTTGTGCCGCAAAAGAAAGCGGCTCGAGAAATAACCGATAAATGGGGCCTGAGTAAAGATTCTTATATTCTTTGGGCGGGTCGTTTAATTCGCCATAAGGGCGTGCAGTATTTGATTAAAGCTTACAACGAAATTAAAACCGCTAAGAAATTAGTGATTGTCGGCGCCGGCTCTTATACTGATGACTATGTTCAGGAATTATACAAATTAGCCAACGGTAATGAAAATATTATTTTTACTGGTAATCAATCAGGCGCTATTTTAAATGAATTATTTTCTAATGCATATTTATTAGTACAGCCCTCGGAGTCGGAAGGCTTATCTTTGACTTTGCATGAAGCCATGTCTTATGGTTTAACTTGTCTAGTCAGTGATATTGAGGCCAATAAAGAGGCGATTGCCGACACGGGCTTATCTTTCAAAAATAAAGATTATAATGATTTAAAAAATAAATTAATTGAACTATTAGATAAGCCAGAATTAGCTAGAGACTTGGGGGTGAAAGCTTTCGCTCGCGCCCAGAAAGATTATGATTGGGATGATATTAACCAACAGACCATTAGTATCTATAAAAATTTGTTAAATAAGTAATTTATATATTTATTTGTTCTTTGAAAATAATAAAATCAACATACCAACCCGAATATTTTTGTTAACTTCTAAAATAACCCTAAAAAACAGTGAATCATGAAAAAACAGAAAATTTTGAATCGGATCCAGCCAGCGCTGAATCTGATAATTATTGTTATGCTTATTGGGTTCGTCTCCTTATCAACGTCTTGCAAAAAGACTTATGATAACGAACCGGTCATTCCCGCCAATGATTGGCAAATCATGTGTAAAAATGTGTTAGCCGTTGGCGACACCTTCCATTTCGTTAAAGATATCGTTGCCACCCTATGGATCGAGGGTCCAAGCGGTGTTAGTGCAGCTACCTGGAACTTTGGTGATGGGACCGCTACAGTTAGCGGCCAAATGGTCACGCATCTCTGGAGTACTGACGGGATCTATATAATCACGGCAGTTTTTACTCCAATTGGCGGAAGTCAGATAACCAAAACGGCGATTGTGAAAATTGGGCTACAAGGCGCTAGCGGTAATTGTCTAGTTTTGTTGAGTTCTTCAATTGTCACTGGGACCTCCAATTATAATTATAATATGGCGGCTTGGCCCGGCACAATTAGCAATTATGTTAATATTCCCGGCTATCCCTGGTGGTGTGGCACAACTCCGGGCTGGATTCCTCAAACCAGCATAACGACTACGATTACTCTGAATAACCAGACCTGGCTGCCCTTCTCTTTTGAAAGGATTAATGGCGAGGAAGTAATGCAGTATGGTCGCGGTAACAACTGGTCACTAGGTACCGGTTATGCTTATTGGCAACCTGATGGCTCTGGTGGTGGAACTTATCATCTTAATTGTCAAAATGGTCATGTCTATAATGGTCCGCAACCAGCTTTTGAACCTGGCTTGACTGGTGATCCTTTCGGAACCAGCGTTCCACCCACAATCAGGTATGATTTTGAAACTAATCCTAATCAAAGTTTAAGTGATTCCCTGGTTATTTATTTTAACAATATCTATGGGGGTAATAACATTAACCCTTTTGTTAAGATTAAATATTCAACCGGAGCTAGCTGGGCGCTATTTTATCAGAAGTTCAATATTGCGGAGTTCAGTCCGGTGGTCCCGTCCAAGGGATTCATGGCCAAAACTTAGCCCTAAAATTTGGCCTGCTGTCCGAAAGATAAAAATCTGAAAGATTGCTCTTTGACGCTTTGAAACCCTCTAATTAAAATTTAGAGGGTTTTTAAATTGCTATTTTTGTAAAGATTCTTTTAATTAACTATTGTAGATATTTTTTTAAAATAAAAAGAGGGTTCACTTTTGCAATTGCTTGCATTAGTGAACCCCTTGCTCTGGAGTGGAGATCGAAGATTAGCGTACCTCTGTATAAATGATTGAGGTTACGCAATTCCAGCCCTGGCTTTTGTCTGGCGTACTTGTGTCGTCGCCATACTTGATGCCGTTTGGCCAAACGGCGGGAGGGCTTGATTTTTCCCTGAATTCGGTTAGACCGTTTGGTAGCTTGACAAGCTCATGCGGGAAATACATCGGGTATTTCCAGTCTGAGTTTTCGCCCAAATAGACGCACCATTTCAGTGTTTGACTGAAT
>JAPLVX010000114.1:4052-5710 GCA_026396945.1 Candidatus Falkowiibacteriota bacterium | reverse complement strand
ATTATGAGTAAGAATCCGGCTGATATTTTACGTCGCGCAGTCAAAGAAATGTTGCCGCCGACTAAGCTGCGTGAGGGGATGATGAAACGCTTAATTATTAGATAATAATATGGAAAAAAAACAAAGAACGGTTAAGCCCAAAAAAATTATAAAAGCCGATGAGGAGATGGAGGTTTCAGTTGAAGCGATTGACGAAGAGATTGATGATCGTGATTTTGATAAGAATGAAATCGTTGAATTTAAGGGTAAATATATTAAAGCCGTTGGTCGGCGTAAAACAGCGGCCGCCCAGGTACGTTTATATGAAGGTGGCAAAGGAATCACGATTGTTAACGGCAAAAAGTTAAGCCAATATTTTAGTCCCGACGCCCTATCAGCTATTAATCAACCCCTGAAAGTAACTGGTCATGCTCGTGATTTTAATTTCTCGGTGATTGTTAAAGGCGGCGGTAAGAGCGGCCAAATTGAAGCGATTCGACACGGCATTTCCCGGGCGATATTATTATTTGATCCGGCCACTAAAGAAGCTTTGAAAGCCAATGGTTTCTTAACGCGCGATCCGCGTAAAGTGGAAAGAAAGAAGCCCGGTTTCAGAAAAGCGAGAAAACGCCCACAATGGAGCAAACGTTAAAAATTTATATAATCGATATATTCAAAAAGCCCCTAGAAATTATGGGGTTTTTTGTTATAATATAACTATGGAAAATTTGCTTAAGAAAACTGAAGACTTGCGCGAGCGCTTTCTAAAAATGAAGCAGCTTTTAGATATTGACGGTAAAATTTCTGAGCTTCACGATAAGCAACGTTTAATGGCTGAGCCTGATTTTTGGTCTGACCAAGCGAGCGCGATTAAAGTTGGCCAAATCGTTGAAGCCCTGATTAATGAAATAAAAGATTGGCAGGATTTAGAGCGCGATCTCAGGGAAACTGAAGAAATTATGGCCCTAGCGAACAAAGAAGGGGATTTAACAATGGAAACAGAATTGGAAAATAAGTATTCAAATTTATTGGATAAATTTTCTAAATTAGAATTTTTAACTCTATTCTCCGGTTCGCATGATAAGGCCAATGTTATTTTATCAATTCACGCTGGCACCGGCGGGGTTGATGCTCAAGATTGGGCCCAGATGCTCGAGCGGATGTACTTGCGTTTCGCCGAGAAGAGAAAATTTACCGTCGAGATTGAGCTGATGAAGATTAGCGGGCCCTATGCTTATGCTGATCTTCAAAGCGAAAATGGCGTCCATCGCTTACTGCGTGTTTCGCCCTTTGACGCCGAAAATTTGCGGCATACCTCGTTCGCTTTAGTTGAAGTGATGCCTGATTTGCCGGAAGCGGATACAATTACAATTCGCGAGGAAGATTTACGTTGGGACGTCTTTCGGTCGAGCGGCCCGGGCGGACAAAGCGTTAATACGACCGATTCTGCTGTTAGACTGACCCATATTCCGACGAATACGGTGGTCACCTGTCAAAGTGAGCGCTCGCAGCATCAGAATCGGGAGATCGCTTTAAAGATTATGAAAGCTAAGTTATATCAATTGGCACTGACCGAACGATCGCTAGAGGAAAGGAAATTAAAAGGTGAGGTGCAAAAAGCCGAGTGGGGCAAGCAGATTAGATCCTATTTTATGTATGGCAATCGACTAGTCAAAGAT
>JAPLVX010000114.1:762-3972 GCA_026396945.1 Candidatus Falkowiibacteriota bacterium | reverse complement strand
AATTTGGAGGAATTCATTGAGGCCTATTTACGGCGGCGTTTGAATAGCTAAGGGTTCGCCCCGAGCTTTATAAGTAGCCGTTTAAAAATAATTTAAGAATAATTTAATATCCGTATAGTAAAATGCTTTAATGATTCTTAAAGCATTTTTATGTTTAAAAAAATATTAAATTCCGGCGGCAATATTAATTTGAGACCAGCCCAAAAAATAAGTTTAATTTCTCTAATTATTATCGTGTTTATTTTTTGTCTGTCTTTAGAGACGCCGGCGGCTATGGGCCAAGCGCAAAATTTAAATAATAAAAATACCGCGCTCCAAGGCTTAATAATCTCCGAGCCAGAGAGCGCCCAAGCTAATCAATCTTTTATTTTAAATACCAGCCAGGGTAAAGTTTTAGTCTATGCTAATTTGTACCCGGAATATAGTTACGGCGATATTTTAGAAGGGAATTGCGTTTTAAAAGTCCCAGAAGCCTTTAATGGTTTTGATTATGCCCGTTATTTAGCTAAAGATCATATATATTTAATTTGTTATTATCCGAGTTTCAAAAAAATAGGTTTTAAAGCTAGTTTTTTCCGAAACTTATTTCATTTTAAATCGCTCTTAACTATCAAAATAAATTCTGCCTTGCCCGAGCCGGAGGCCGGTTTGGCGAGCGCTTTAATTTTAGGCTATAAAAAAACCCTAGATAAAACGGATAATGATAATTTTTCACGAGTCGGTCTAAGCCATATTATTGCTATCTCAGGCTCCCATATCACAATCATTAGTGCCATAATCTTAGATTTTTTTCTCTTATTGGGTCTATCGCGCCGCCGCTCCTTTTATTTCAGCATTATATTTTTGATTTTCTACGTAGTTTTAACCGGCCTTCAGGCCTCGGCTCTACGTTCAACCATTATGGGCATTTTAGTTCTGTGGGCCTATCAGTCGGGGCGACTAGCAAATCTCCTTAACATTCTACTAATTTCCGCGGCCATTATGTTAATCTTCCAGCCCAATCTTTTGCGAGCCGACCTAGGTTTTCAATTATCATTCGCCGCGGTCTTGGGAATTATTTATATCTATCCGCCCCTTAATAAACGTTTAGAAGCCTGGTCGTTAAAATTTAAAACCAAAAAATATTATTCTTCTTGGAAAAATATTTTAAACACTTTAAGTCTTACGCTTGCCTGCCAATTAGCGACCGCCCCGATTTTGATTTCGAGTTTCGGCCGTTTGTCCTTAATCGCCCCACTGAGTAACATTCTAGTTCTTTGGACTTTTCCATTTTTAATGATTGGTCTGATCAGCGCTTTATTTTTAAGTTTTATTATACCTGGTTTAAATTTAGTCTGGTTTTATCCCAATTATTTACTTTTAAAATTTATTTTTATTGTCGTTAACCTTTTGGCGACAGTTCCGGGAGCGGCGATCCAGTTAAGCTAAGCAAAGTGATTAGGGCCAGTTTGCCCCGAGCTTAGCTAGAGATTTAATTGGTGTTTACGCAAAATAAAAATCACCTCGATTGAGAAGTGATTTTTATTAAAATTTTTAAATTTATTTTTTCGCTTTTGCCTTAGCTTTAGCTTTTCTGACTGTTTTAGCAGTAGTTTTCTTTACTTTGGCCGGTTTGTTTGTTTGGCCAACCTTCATTGCCTCTTTAGCTTTAGCAATCTTGGCTTCTATTTCTCTTTCTTTTTTAGCGCGAGTTCTAAGACATGAAGTACAGACTTTTAACTTAAGACCAGCGATATTTTTCGCTTGTAAATTAATATGCTGTCTTCTCAAGGTTTTAATTTTAGAGTGGGATCGACTATTTCTTGCCATAAATTCAAATAACAGGCCACGGCCTGTAGTAATTAATTATATATTGATTTTAGCTTAACAGGATTTGGAAAAATAATCAAGCTATGCTAAGCTTTTGATATGGTTTACGTTTTTCAGATAGTAATTTTAATATTATCAGCCGTCATTCATGAGTATATGCATGGCTGGGCAGCTGATCGTTTAGGCGACCCAACCGCCAAGAACATGGGGCGCTTAACCCTTAACCCCTTGAAACATTTAGATTGGTTTGGGTCTTTTTTATTGCCCTTAGTTATGATTATCTCGCGCATGCCCTTTGTTTTCGGCTGGGCGAAGCCAGTCCCTTATAACCCCTATAATTTACGGGACAAGAAATGGGGCGGGGCCAAGGTAGCGGCTGCCGGGCCTCTAGGTAACCTGATTTTTGATATTTAGATTTATGCCTTTTATTAGTTTGACTTTCAATGGTTTAATCGCGGCGATTATTTATATCAATCTAGTTTTAATGATCTTCAATCTAGTGCCAATTCCGCCCCTTGATGGCTCGAAAATTTTAGCCCCGTTTTTATCGCCCAAATGGGAAGAGAAGTACCTTAATTTAGAGAGATTCGGCTTTATTTTCGTGATTCTATTCGTTATGTTAGGTTTTGGCCTAATTATGCCGATAATTAACTGGTTATTTAGTATTATTGCCGGTTATAGTTTTTAAAATCACATCTTGACTTATCATTTTAATTTTGTTAAATTTACTACATAAGAAAAATATGATCCTGATAGCTCAGGATTGTTTTAATATTTAAGTCAGATCGAATTAACCTATAATTCGCAATTTTTATTTTAAATTTTTATGCCTACCATTAATCAGTTGATTAGACACGGTCGAAAAAATACTAAAAAAGCTAAGAAAAGCTTGGTTTTGCATACCACCTTCGACTCCTTGCACCGTAAGAAAAAAGTGACCGCCAAAGGCGCTCCTTTTAAGCAAGGTGTCTGTTTGAAAGTTACCACCACTACTCCTAAAAAACCGAACTCAGCTTTAAGAAAAATTGCTCGTGTTCGATTATCTAATGGTATGGAAGTAACTGCCTATATTCCCGGCATGGGCCATAATTTACAAGAACACTCCATTGTTTTAATTAAGGGCGGCAAGACCAAGGATTTGCCGGGTGTTCGCTATAAGGTTGTCCGCGGTGTTTATGATGCTCAGGGCGTAGAAGCTAGACGTCAAGGCCGAAGTTGTTACGGGGCGAAACGACCCAAAAAAGCTTAATATCTATTAATATAAAATAAGCCGGGCTTAGATAGCTATAAGTTCCGCTTACCAAAATATGAGAGGAAAAGCCGCGCCTAAGAGAAAAATCGAGGGCGATCTAAAATACAATGATAAAAATATTGCCAAATTCATTAACTACGTTATGGAAC
>JAPLVX010000114.1:0-726 GCA_026396945.1 Candidatus Falkowiibacteriota bacterium | reverse complement strand
TTATGGCGCTTTTAATATTATTAAAGAAAAAACCAAGCAAGATCCACGCCATATTTTTAATAAAGCCGTGAAGAAAGTTTCCCCCTTGGTTGAAGTTCGCGGCAAGAGAGTCGGTGGCGCTAATTATCAAGTTCCATTTCAAGTTAGAGGCGAAAGACGTTATTTTTTAGGTTGCAATTGGATGATCAAATCTGCTTCTGATCGCAAAGGCCATTCCATGGCCGAAAAATTAGCCACTGAGATTTTAGACGCTTCTAATGGCGAGGGAGCGGCGGTCAAGAAGAGAGAAGCGGTTCATCGCATGGCTGAAGCGAACAAGGCCTTTGCTCATTTTTCCCGGTAAAGCGAAGCTAAATTTTGGACGGCTTCTGCGTCAAAGATTCCGGGGTTTGTTCGCCGTATTTCTAATACGGCTCGCTACGCTCCTCATCTTTTCCTTGAATCCGTCGCAAAATTTAACTTCTTATATTTCTAATATTAATTTTTAAATTTTATAAAATTTTATGCCCCGTGATTATTCCTTAGATAAAATCAGAAATATTGGGATTATGGCTCACATTGACGCCGGTAAGACAACTTTTACCGAGCGCGTTTTGTTTTACACCGGCAAGAAGCATAAGATCGGGGAAGTTCATGAGGGGGCAGCCGAGATGGATTGGATGGAACAAGAGAAAGAAAGAGGTATTACTATTACTTCGGCGGCGACTACTTGTTTTTGGCGTGATA
>JAPLVX010000119.1:1500-3981 GCA_026396945.1 Candidatus Falkowiibacteriota bacterium | reverse complement strand
AGAGTTGCTGATTATATATTTAAGTTTTTTGCCGGGAAAAGAATTAATGAAGCATTTGTGGTTACTGGCGGGCAGGCTATGTATTTAGACGATGCTGTTTTTCAAAATAAAAGTTTTCATACTACTTGCATGCATCATGAGCAGGCCGTTGGAATGTCAGCGGAAGCTTATGGCAGGATTACCGGGAAGCCGGCGATTGCTTTAATAACCGCTGGTCCGGGATCAGTCAATATTGTCACGGGGCTAGTTGGGGCCTGGACAGATTCTTCCCCGATGATAATTGTTTCCGGGCAATCTAACTTATTATTTGTCAAATATCAAGAAAAAACAGGGATTAGGCAGTATGGCATTCAGGGCATTAATATAAGACCATTGATTGAAAGTGTTACTAAATTTTTTGTTACCGTTGATGATCCACGAAAAATATTATTTTATTTGCAAAAAGCTTATCATTTAGCGACCACCGGCCGACCCGGCCCGGTTTGGATTGATGTGCCGCTTGATATTCAAAGAATGGAGGTTCCCAATGAAAAGCTGGAAGAATTTGCTCCTGATGGCGATAAAGCTTATTCTGTAAACAAAGAGCAAATTAAGGAGGTTATTGATTTAATTTCTTCATCAAGCCGGCCGATTATTTTGGCTGGACAAGGAGTTCGTTTATCAAAGGCCTTGCCTGAATTTAATCAGACAATCAACAAACTCAACATGCCAGTTCTAACTTCAAGGCTGGGTATTGATTTAATTAACAGCGATCATAAACTGTATGTGGGCCGACCGGGAAATTATGGCGAACGGGCCGCCAATTTTGCCATACAAAATTCCGATTTAATGTTAATAGTTGGTTGCCGTTTAGCGACGCCATTAATCGGCCACAACGCCAATGATTTTGGAAAAAAAGCGAAAAAAATAGTAGTAGATATAGACCAGAAAGAATTAGCTAAACCAGATCTTAAATTTGCAGTTAAAATTAATAGCGACGCTAAATTGTTCTTAAAAGAATTAGTTGATGAATTGGCTGATAAAAAAATGCCGGATTTTACTAATTGGCTGAAACATTGTCAAGATTGGCGAAAGAGGTATCCAGTAGTCTTGCCAGAATACAAAGAAGAGAAGCCGGTTAATTCCTATTATTTCACAGATAGGTTGTCAGAAATATGCACCGCTGATGATTTGATATTAGTTGACACTGGGTCCTGTTTTCATGTCGCCTCGCAGGCATGGAAAATTAAAAAAGGGCAACGATGGCTGACTACCGGTGGTCTTTCATCTATGGGTTATTGGGCAGCCGGCGTGGGCGCGTGCTTGGCCAACAATAAAAAAAATACTATTGTCATTACTGGTGATGGAAGTTTTCAAATGAATATTCAAGAGTTGGCTACAATAAAGCATAATAATTTACCGGTGAAAATTTTTATTTTTAATAATAATGGATATTTACTGATTAGGCATACGCAAAAGAATTTTATGGAAGGAAGGCTTTTTGGCGAGAGTCCGGCCAGTGGCGTTTGGTGTCCGGATGCCTTAAAAGTTGCCAAAGCCTATGGAATTAAGGGTGTCCGAATTGGGTCTATTAAAGAAGTAGATAAAAAAATTAAAGAAGTTTTAATTTATGATGGGCCAGTTATTTGCGATGTGATTACGCCTGAATGGCAATTATTGATTCCCAGAGTTCAATCTGAAAAATTATCTGACGGAACCATGGTTTCTCGGGCCTATGAAGATATGTTTCCCTATCTGGAAAAAGATGAATTGGCAGAAAATATGAAAAATTAACATATTATTTATGGAGCCATTAATATTTAAAAAAAATATACTAAACGGATTTCAAGAATTGAAGAATGGAAAATTTGGCGAGGTGCGAATATCTTGTTTGTTTAACGGTCAAAAATATCAATTAATATTATTAACGGCCGAATGCTTCAACGATATTAAATTGATGGAATTACTTTCTCGCTGGAGAAAAAAACACGAATTTTGGTTTCAGGCGCAATTTCCCATAAGCGCCGAAAGAACAATAGCTTGGTTTAAGAATAAGGTTATTGGCGCGCCTGATCGCCTTTTATTTATTATTAAGGTTGACGATTTATACATTGGCCATGTCGGACTTTTTAGATTTAATTTTGAAAATTTAACTTGCGAAATAGATAATATCGTGCGTGGTGAAGATAATGTTGTTCCAGGGATTATTGGCGATTCTGTGGCCAAGATGATGGAGTGGGGCAAAAATAATTTTGGAATAAAAAATTACACTTTGCAGACAACTTCAGACAATGATAAGGCTTTGCGTCTCTATGATAAAATGGGTTTTGTGGAGATTAAAAGAATTCCTTTGCTTTATCAAAAGACAGAGGAAGGTGGCCAATGGATTGAAGCGCCAGCAGAATATAATGAACCGATAAAGCGTTATGATGTATACATGGAATTAAAAAAATAATATGAGTATTTCAATTAATGATCGATCTAAATTTCTTATTCAATCGG
>JAPLVX010000119.1:773-1476 GCA_026396945.1 Candidatus Falkowiibacteriota bacterium | reverse complement strand
TAATTTAGCGCAAGGCATTTGCGATTTGCCAGTGCCCCCAGAAGTAGCGGCCGCTGTGGTTGAAGGCGTCAAAAAGGGCATTAACCAGTATACCCGTTATGATGGCTTGCCAGAACTTCGAGAAGCCATAGCTGAAAAAGCAGAACATTACAACGGCATTAAAATTGATTATGAAAAAAATATTGTTGTTTCAGCTGGGGCGACCGGCGCATTTTATGCTACTTGTTTGGCATTGTTAAATCCTGGCGACGAGGTAATTATTTTTGAGCCATATTATGGTTATCACATTAATACTCTATTAGCTGTTGGCGCGGTTCCTCGTTATGTGCGAATGACTCCGCCAGCCTGGAGTTTTAGCATGACAGATCTTGAGAATATTGTTACCGCTAAAACTAAAGGCATTATGATAAGCACGCCAGCCAATCCTTGCGGTAAAGTTTTCTCGCGCCAAGAATTAGAGCAGATCGCCGATTTTTCCATTAAACACGATATATTTGTTTTTACTGATGAGATATATGAATATATGGTCTATGATGGCCAACAGCACCTTAGCCCGGCCTCACTGCCGCGAATCTTTGATAGAACTATAACAATTTCAGGCTACTCAAAAACATACAGCATTACGGGCTGGCGTATCGGCTATTGCCTCTGTCATGAAAAATGGAAAGATATGATAGGCTATCTTAACGATCTCATATATGTT
>JAPLVX010000119.1:0-712 GCA_026396945.1 Candidatus Falkowiibacteriota bacterium | reverse complement strand
GGCGCTTATTATATTTTGACTGATATCAGCAAAGTACCGGGAGAAACGAGCAAAGAAAAGGCCATGTATATGTTAGATAAAACCGGAGTTGCTTGCGTGCCAGGCAGCGCTTTCTTTCATGATAATGGCGGGGAAAACTTGGCAAGATGTTGTTTGGCCAAGAATGATGATAAGTTAAGGGAAGCCTGTAAACGATTGCGAAAATTATCTTAAGAATTTAATTATAAAACATATGCTACAACGAAGCGATAAAAAAATAAGTTTTGCTGGTCCTTGGATTACCCAAAAAGAAATTGATTATGTAATTGACGGCGTCAAAAACGGTTTTTACGAAACCTATGATATGCACACTAGAAAATTGGAAAAAACAGTATGTGAATATGTGGGCATGAAGTATGGCATAGCAACTCATTGTTGCACTTTGGCTCTGCATTTAGCTACGGCATCTTTGGGTCTTAAAGAAGGTGATGAAGTTATTTGCACTGATTTTAGCTGGGTGGCCACATCTTACGCCATTGCCTACACTGGCGCGACAGCTGTTTTTGCGGATATTGATCCTGATACTTGGTGCATCAGCCCTGAAGCCATTGAAAAAGCCATTACCCCGAAAACTAAAGCGATTATGCTGGTTCACTGTTTTGGCTATCCCGCGCAGATGGACGAGATTATGACTATAGCCAAAAAACATAATTTATATGTAATTGAAGACGCG
>JAPLVX010000095.1:705-2565 GCA_026396945.1 Candidatus Falkowiibacteriota bacterium | reverse complement strand
TGTGGCCTTAGGCCAAGAAATTGTTAATTTTCTCAATTTTAAAAAGCAGATCTTGTTTATTATTATTGGTTTGGTGGTTTTGTTCGGTTTAGCTTTTACTGATTGGCATTTTTTAAAAAGCTTGAATAAATACCTTTATATTTTAGCCGCCTTGATTCTCGGCGCGGTTTTATTATTCGGAACGACTATCCGCGGGACCAGGGGTTGGTTTAATTTTGGCGGTTTTAATTTCCAGCCGGTTGAATTTGTTAAAATAGCGCTACTCTTATATTTGTCCAGCTATTTTTCTGATTTAGCTACCAAAGTCAAAACTTTTAAAAATCTTTTATGGTCAGGGCTCGCCACCTTATTTTTAGTCGTTTTGGTTTTGTTGCAACCGGATTTCGGT
Source organism: Candidatus Falkowiibacteriota bacterium (assembly GCA_026396945.1). Lineage (GTDB taxonomy): Bacteria > Patescibacteriota > Patescibacteriia > Patescibacteriales > UBA12465 > JAPLVX01. Next base: position 2,177 of record JAPLVX010000095.1, on the reverse strand, counting down.
TCCGCTCTAATGCTGCTCGCCTCCTGGTTTGTTTTGCTTATTTTTGTGGGTTTTAAAAAGAAATATTTTTTAGTGATTTTCATCGCCGCCGCTTTAGTTTTTTCTTCGGCCTGGTTTCTATTTTTTAAAGACTATCAAAAAGAGAGAATTTTAAACTTTATTAATCCCCAAGCTAACTCTTTGGACTCGGGCTACAATATCTCTCAAGCCATGATTGCGGTCGGTTCTGGCGGTTTAACCGGCAAGGGGGTCGGTTTTGGTTCGCAGTCACAATTAAAATTCTTGCCGGAAGCCCAAACTGATTTCATCTTTGCGGTTATCGCCGAGGAACTAGGGTTCTTAGGAGTCGCCATAGTTTTGAGTTTTTTTATTATTTTCTTTGGCCGCTCCCTGGTTATTATTCGGAAAATTAACAATGATTTCGGGATTTACTTCGTGTTGGGCGCCTTAGGCTTGATTTTTATTCAAATGTTTACTAATATTGGTATGAATATGGGGATCATGCCGGTAGTCGGTTTATCTTTACCTTTTGTCAGCTATGGCGGTAGCGGCTTAATCGCCTTATTTGCTCTGGTGGGTATTATCGAAAATATTATTATTAAATCAAAGATAAGTTACTAAATTATAATTTTATGGATCTAAAATTAACCGCTGAATTACGAGCGGACAAGGAAAAAATTGACCAGGATAGTTTACCGGCAGTCTTGTACGGCAAGGGGCGCGCGAACGCCAATTTAAAATTAAAAATTAATGATTTTATCAAAATTTTTAAAACCGCCGGCGAATCAAACTTAGTGGAATTAAATATCGGGACTGACGCACCGGTTAAGGTCTTAATTAAAGACGTGCAATTTGAGTTAGTAAAAGATTTGCCACGTCACGTTGATTTCTACCAGGTTAATATGAAAGAAAAGATTAGGACCGAAATTCCTTTGCATTTTATCGGTGAATCAAAGGCCGTTAAAGAGTTAGGCGGTGTTTTCCTTCATGAAATTACTGAAGTTGAAGTCGAGTGTTTGCCGAGTGATCTAAGCGATCATATTGACGTCGATATTTCTGTTTTAAATACCTATGACGACGAAATTAGAATGCAGGATCTAAAATTACCGGCGGGGATGAAGCTAGTTCATGATACTAATGATATCGTCGCTCAAGTCGCGGAACCTAAAGTCGAGGTTGAGGCCCCGGTTGAAGTGGCGGCGCCGGTTGAAGCCCCGAAGGCAGAAGAGAAAACAGAAGAAGAAACCAAGAAGAAATAATTATTTATTGGTTAGTTCAATTACGATAAAACGATTTAGCCAAGCTAAGTCGTTTTTAGTTTTAAGACTCTTAAGTCTATTAGTAAAAGTTCTATGGATTAAAGCGCCTAAGGTTTTGTTTTGGCCGGGGTCGATTTCGAAGATAACCACAATATTCTTAAAGCCTTCGTCTAAAAAATTTAAAATTTGGGGCAAGATTTTTTTGTAGTATTT
>JAPLVX010000095.1:0-670 GCA_026396945.1 Candidatus Falkowiibacteriota bacterium | reverse complement strand
GGCCACAATGATTAAGGGTTTTAGCTTATCGGGCTGAGAAAAAGATTATTTTGATTGTCCGGTATTTGATAAGTTGAGCTGCCTGGAGCTTAATAACGCAAATTGTCCCGGGTTCAACAAACTAGTTAATAAATCACTTTTTATAAATTTTGTTTTATGATCAACTTGGTTTAATTTAGCGTTTAATTTGGCGATCTTTAAAGCCGGTCCGGAAATATCTAAGCCTAAATATAAATTCTGGCCTGGTAAATTTTTAGCCAGGGCGCAAATTATACAACCCGAGCCGGTGCCGACATCAATTAAGCTTAGACTCTGCTTATTATTTAGCTCTTTAAAATTATCCAAAATATAGTCAACAATTAACTCAGTTTCCGGGCGGGGAATTAAGGTATTGGGGTTGACTTTAAAATTAAGGCCGTAAAATTCTTGCTGGCCACTTAAATAAGCCAAGGGGTAATGATTAAGACATTTTTTAAGTAGGACCGCAAATTTTTTCTCTTGGTTAAGCGATAACTCATAATCCGGGTTACTTAAAACAAAAATCCGGGTTTGTTTTAAAACTAATGCTAGTAAAAGTTCTAAATCGCGGTCGGATAATTTATTTTTTTTAGCGGTGGCGAGAATTTGCTTTATCTTCATAGAATTTGCCTTATCTTCATAGGAGTGATAA
>JAPLVX010000027.1:1072-4076 GCA_026396945.1 Candidatus Falkowiibacteriota bacterium | reverse complement strand
AGGGAGATGCCGGGACTAAAGGCAGTCCGGCCGGCGATTTATTTTTACGAGTAAAAGTCAGCCCCAGCAAAAAATTTGTGCGAGATAATTATAATATCCAGACCAAGGAAACCATTGGAGTCAAGCAAGCCATCTTGGGAGACAGGATTGAAGTGGAAACCGTGGACGGGAAGTTAACGTTAAAAATTCCGGCAGGCACTCAGTCCGGCACCGTCTTCCGTCTCAAAGAAAAAGGCGTGCCGATCCTCAATAGCCGTTCTCGCGGCGATCATCTGGTAGAGGTGACGGTTAAGATTCCGAAAGGATTGAGCCAGAAAGAAGAAAAAATAATTGATGAAATTAATTTCTAAGATATGTATATTGATACCCATTGCCATTTAAATTTCAAAGACTTCAGAGCTGATGCTGACGAAGTTATCAAAAAGACTATTGCGGCTGAGACGCAGATGATCTTAGTCGGAGCGGAGCAGAAAACTTCTCTTCGGGCCGTGGAATATGCCAAGCAATATCCGGAGGGTGTTTATGCCGCCATTGGTCTGCACCCCATTCATTTAGAAGAGATGCATATTGAGAATGATGATGAGAATGGTGAGGGTGAATATAATTTTATCGCTCGAGCGGAAGAGTTTAATTATGATAACTATGAAAAACTGGCTAAGTTTGAAAAAGTCGTGGCAATTGGTGAAATTGGTTTAGATTATTACCACCTGGATCCGACCAGCGATCTGGCGGCCGTGAAACGAAAACAGCAGGAAGTTTTTATTCAGCAATTATTATTAGCGCGTAATCTGAATTTGCCGGCGATCATCCATTGCCGCCAGGCCCATGATGATTTGTTGGCGATACTCACGGATTTTAAAAAGAATTACAGCGATCTTATTCCCAGTAATAAACCCTGGGGCGTTATCCATTGTTTTTCCGGGGACGAAGATTTAGCTTGGAAATATTTCAACCTTGGCTTACTCATTTCTTTTACCGGTTTAATTACTTTTAGCAAGCAATGGGACGATTTAATCAGAAAAACACCGCTGGACAAGATTATGATTGAAACCGATGCTCCCTATATGACCCCAGAGCCATTTCGGGGGCAGAGAAATGAGCCCCTATTGGTTCAATATGTCGCTCAGAGAATTGCGGAAATAAAAAATGTCAAATTTGAACGAGTGGCCGAGATTACTTTTTCCACCGCTAAGTCATTTTTTAAACTTTAGCCATTTTTTGCCAGTAGCGGCGTTGACTTTTATTTGATTTTGCTATATAAAAAAGTTAGGGTTTATTTTAATATTTTTGACATGACTAAATAGGGACAAAAGCGCCTTTTTATTTTTGAGTCAAAATTTATGGCTAATATTAGCAAGCCAAATAATAATTGGTCAACCGCTTTAAAAATATTTATTAAGCTTTCTGCCTGGGTCGGCTTCCCGGTTATTATTGGGGCTTTTTTAGGAAGATGGTTGGATCGGAAATATGGCACTGAGCCCTGGCTCTTCCTAGGCACCCTAGGTTTTTGTTTTTTGATTTCCATGTACGGACTGATTATCAACGCGGTTAGAGAATTTAAGAAAATTGAATTAGAAGCTACCAATAAGAAAGTTACCATTAAAACTCCAGCCGATTGGGATCGGGAAGATAAAGAGAAAGAAGCCAAGTTTAAAAATAATAATTATTCAGATAATAATCAAGATTAGACCTTATGTTGACGGCCAGTGATCAAACTAATTTAAATACTACTAATTCCGAAGTTAATTCTGGTGTTAGCTCTGCGCCTCAGGCTGAAGCTAGTCAAGAACATACTTTATACGCCGAGCCAATCGGCCATATTGGTAATTTTCCGAGTACTAATTCTTTGCGTAATTCTTGGCTAGTTCTGTTTATTGTCATTATTTTTGGCGTAATCGTTAGTCGGAAAATTAAATTAGTCCCCCGCGGTCTGCAAAACGGTTTAGAAATTATTTTTGAAGCTTTTCTGGATATGTTTGATAGCGTGACCAATTCTCGAAAAAAATCCTTAAAATTTGCACCCCTCGTTTTAACTTTCTTCTTTTTTATTCTCCTTAATAATTGGTTAGGAATTCTGCCGGGTATTGGTTCAATCGGAAAAATTGTAACCGAAGGCGGCCAGAGAATTTTTATTCCTTTCTTCCGCGGCGGCACGGCTGATTTAAATACCACTTTAGCCCTGGCTATTATTGGCGTCGTCGCCAGTCATATCCTGGGCGTAATCGCGACCGGCTGGTGGTATTATTTGAATAAATTTATTAATATTAAAGCCTTGCTAGAAATTCCCAAAAAAGTGATTAAGGATCCGACTATTTTATTAGTTAATCCAATTAAAGTTTTTGTCGGACTGATTGAAATCATCGGTGAGTTAGCTAAAGTAGCCAGCCTATCCTTTCGTCTCTTCGGTAATATTTTTGCCGGTGAAGTCTTGCTGGCCTCAATGGCGGCGATTCTCGCCTGGGGCATCCCGATTCCTTTTATGTTTTTAGAGATTATTGTTGGTTTAATCCAGGCGCTAATATTCGCAATGTTAATTTTAACATATTTAACCATTAACACGACCGTCGAAGAACATTAATTTAAAAATATAAATAATCGCCGCCTGGGCGTTTTGGCGTCCGGCGACACAAAAATTATGGAAAGCGTTATGTTAGCTAAAGCCCTAGCCATCGGTATTGGCGCCATCGGTCCGGGTTTAGGCATTGGTCTTATCGGTGCCAAGGCCATGGAAGCGATTGGCCGCAACCCGGAAGCGGTCGGTAAGATTTTGGTGCCGATGTTGCTTATCGCCGCCTTTGCGGAGGCGATTGCCATTTACGCCCTGGTTATTGCCTTTAGTATTAAATAGTTGCCTAAGTGACCTCTCCTAATTATTTTGGGGGAAGGTCTTAGTAAATTATTAAAATAAATTGTATGGATTCATTAATTTCCACTTTTCATGTTGATATAAAATTATTATTGGCTCAAATCGTTAATTTCGGGATAGTATTCGCGGTCTTATATT
>JAPLVX010000027.1:0-1060 GCA_026396945.1 Candidatus Falkowiibacteriota bacterium | reverse complement strand
GATTATGGGGGAAAGGACGAAAAAGAACGAAAAAAGTTTAGAAGAAGCGAAAGAGATCGAAAGAAAACTAGCTGAAGCGGATTTAAAACAGAAAGAAATTATTACCGAAGCGAAAAAGCAAGCCAATTTAGTCATGGAAGAAGTCAGTGCGCGCGGTGAAGCCAAGAAGGCGGAGATGGTAGTAAAAGCTAAAGAAGAAATTGGCCAACTCATTAATGCGGAAAAAGCGAAGATTGCCCGTGATAAAGCCGAGACTTTAAAAGAACTTAAGAAAGAAGTGGCTGATTTAGTGGTCTTAACGGTTGAAAAATTATTAGGGGAGAAAATGACCGAAGATAAAGATAAGGAGTTAATTAAAAAATTAGTTAAATAACGCCATGCTAATTAAGTAAAGGATAATATTTCTTCACTCAGGCAATTTTTCCTACGCAAAATGAGATTCTCATTTTGCTGGGTAAAAATTGATTCGCTCAGGAACATTATCCTTTGCTTAATTAGCTTATGAAATTAATTTATGAAAATAACGGTTAAACAATACGCCCGGAGTTTATACGAATTAATTGAAGGGAAAAGCAAGACCGAAGTAAAAGAGGTAATTACTAATTTTATTAATTTTTTAGTAAAGAATCGAGATTTAAATAAAGCCGAGGAAATAATTAATGAATTAGAAAAGTTTTGGTCGGAAGCAGACGGGGAATTAAAAGCGGAAATTATTAGCGCGCGTGGATTAGGCAAGGAGGCGAGAAATTTAGCAATCGATTATTTGAAAGATAAGACAAAGAGCGAGAAAATTATTTTAGAGGAAAAAGTTGATAAGAAGATTTTGGGTGGATTCATTTTGAGATACGAAGGTAAAATTATTGATGGTAGTTTAAAAAATAATTTGGAGAATTTGAAAGCGAAGATGGAAGTTTAATTTCTTTATAAAAAAAGAAGCCTTCGAGGGAAGGCTTGGTGGACAGGCGTTTTTGAATAACTTAGCTTTTTCTTAGGTCAGACTCGGTAAATTCAATTACCATTTCCGGCGGAGTTGGTTCGGGATGATTTTTGAATTTTTTTG
>JAPLVX010000024.1 GCA_026396945.1 Candidatus Falkowiibacteriota bacterium | reverse complement strand
TTTATCAAAAAATCGTCTGGTTGGCAAAGCCCAAAAGTTTATTAAAAAACCGCCTTTTTCAGACGGTCTCCTTACTAACGTTTAAAGCGTTGTAAAGAATTTCAAAGCTTGACTTAGGGGGGGGGCTCTTTATAGGGTGGCATTTGGACACAAACTCCTGGCCGGACAGTTTTCGCAATCTTCATCGCCCTTGGCCTCGATAATAAAAATCTTCCACCCTTTTCTGATCCCAATGGCATCGGCTTTAATTCCGTTGAGACGGTACTTAACGTTTTCCCAGAAGAAATTATCGAGGAATTCAAAGGCGGCACTTTGTTGTTTCAGCAACTTTTCTACAGCTGGGTCCAGGTTACTTTCCGATTCGAGCGCTTCTTCGTGCTTTTTAATCATTTCATTGTGTTCATTGGCGACCTTAATTTTGGCCAGCCAAATAGCTTTTTCATAATCGGTGACTTCGCCGATTTCGGCTTCGCCCTCGGCGGTTGCTTCTTCTTCGACAGGGCAATTGAATTCACCCTTTTCAAAAATTTCATTAACCGAACTCAGAAGAGTTTGGTCTTGAGCTTCTTTTAAATTCATTTTTTTCTTTCTTTTTGGGGTTAGACTCGGTGATTAATAATTTTTTATTTAAAATTAAACAAATAAAATTGTAAACAACTAATTTTTCTTATATTAACATAAAATGAATTTTTGTCAAGACTACTCCACCGATTACATATTTAATAAACTTTACAATATTTATCCACTAATTTTGATTGGCTTAGATAAATTAAAAGGCAAACAGTTATGCTTGCCTTTAATCCTTCAGGTAAAAACCTTTTTATATCTAAAGATCATTAAGCCGCCGAGAAGTATCACGGCCGCGCCGAGAATCTGCAGACAAAACGGCAAACCCCAAGAAATCAGGAGAAACCCGAAGCCTCCCAAAGCAACGAATTGCGCCAGACCGGAAACCGCCGATTGGACCGAAAGAACGGTTGCTCGATTTTCTGAATTTAGATGCCGGTTGAGAAGTTCGCCAAAAAATGGCCGCATAAATCCCCGAACGATGTTCTGGGGGAAAACTAGGACTACGGAAATAATAGAAATAAGCGAGCCCATAATAATAATTGGCAGCCCGATAAGAAGCACCATTAAAATCATGGCTCTTTTCTCTTTAATTCTCTCGCTGATAGGCTGGGCATAGCGGCTAAAGAACCAGGCAACTAGGTTGAGAACAAAGAAAATATAACCATAGTACTGCAAATTTAGTTTTACCAGCTCAAAATAGGGATTGTAGGTAAAAAACCAGATTTTTGAAGTGACCCCAATTAGTGTGGTAAAAACAATAATCCATTTGACCTCTTTATGTCGAGCTACGAATAGAAGACTGTTTTTCATCAAACACACTTGTTCTTTAACGCTATACTTTTTTGTTAATGGCGGCTCCTTAAAAAAGAAAGTCACGATAAAAGCAAAAAGTACGCCTGGAACAGAAAGAATTAATGGCACTCTCAGAGAAAATTGCGCCAGATAACCGACTAAAATTGAACAAAAGGCCACAATTATCAAACGATTTCCCATGGCCTGACCGTCAATCTTCTTGTACTCCGACTCGCGGTTGATTGCTTTTAAAGTATCATACAGAAAGGCGGAGTCCGCTCCGGAACAGAGCGTTAGCCCGATCATACAGGTGATGTTTGATCCCCAGACACCGAGCGGCGATTTAATAAGGGCGAACCAGATAATACTTACCGCCATAAGGCCTGTCCCGAAAATGATAGTTTTTTTGCGGCCGATAAGATCAGCCAAGGCACCGGTCGGTATCTGAAGGAAAATTGTTCCTAACAAGACGACCGATTCCATGAAGTAAATTTCCGATAGTTTCATTTTGCCTAAATGCGTCAAGCAAGAAATTAAAATTGGCCCCCACAAAAGCGGTTCGCCGAATGTCACATACAAACGATAAAGCCGGATGTTTTTTAAAGCATCTTTTTTGTTCATGGTATTCCTCCAGTTTATTTTTTTAATTTTAAAGAACTACTGTCGCTGAACAAAAAACATCTCGATTTTTATTCAACCGAGATGCTTCTAAGAGGCTAATTTTATACATTTAATGTTTAGAGGAGTTGAAGCGATTGAGAAACGTCTTGGCTAAATACAAATTTATTTGCATGTCTGTAAGACAAGGCAAAAGCGACCATTGTATCAATGGCCCAAAAATTTGTATTTAGTTTTTGACAATTATTTTTCATATATCTAAAGTAGCACATATTAAATAATATGTAAAGACTTTGTAGCGCCACGCTTCTATGTTTCGCTAGCAATGCAAGGAGAGATGAAAAAGTGATTCTAATATTGACAAACAGCTAATAATGTAGTATTATGTATGGTTATTAAATTTATATGGCATTATTAACTAAAGGAACAAAAACTTACATCAATAATTGGGGGTACCTATATTTCATAAAATGGAATAGACCCGTCCATTGTTGGGTGGAAAGGAAACTACTCCCAGGAGAAGTTGTCCATCATTGCGATGGCAATAAATTAAATAATGAGCCGAATAATTTAATGGTTTTTTCAAGTCAGGTAGAACATACTTTGTATCATTTAAACAATTTATTTAATTACGGTGATTGGTATGGCGAATCTTATAATTACAATGATTTTAAAAATTCTATAAACATCATTTAGATTAATTACATCTAGTTATTATTAATAAAAAAATGGGCTATAGGCCTATTTTTTTTCAATTAATCATTCTTTACTTTTATAACTCTTCTTCGGAAATAACCTTTACCCCATTTCTTTTAAGTAGCGCCGTTGTTACGCCATCACCATTAATAATCTTTTTAGAAAATGTCCCATCATGGATTTGGCCAGATCCACAAGAAGGACTTCTCTGTTTTAGAATTGCCTCATTAATATTAAATAACTTAACGAGCCTCAAAACCTCTTCTGCGCCATTAATGAAATTTGAACTAACATCATTGCCGTCTGATTCAATAACTTTAGCTTTTTGGTTTAGTACACCCGAACCATCACCACCCTGTATTTCTGCGTCTGGACGGGGAGTTGCTTGTCCGCCCAATTGTTCCGGACAGGCCGGGATAAGTATTCCCTTCTTAGATAGGGCAATAATTTTCTCATTTGGCTTGCTCTTACCATTAAATCGACAATTAACTCCTAATAAACAAGCACTGCAAAGCTTGATATCCATATATGACGTTAGTATTAGATCGCTTTAAATAAAATTAATTACTTCTTTATTAATATCTGGAATAATGATTGAATAATCGTTAAAACAATACTGAAAAGTAAGGCATTAATAAAGCCGCCGACTGAAAAACCCTTAACAATGCTTGAGGCCAACATGATAACTAGGGCATTAATAACTAAAGTAAACAAACCCAAGGTTAGAATATTTATCGGTAGAGTCAGAAGAATGAGTAAGGGTTTAATTGAAATATTCAAGAGGCCGAGAACGGCGGCTAAAATTAAAGCAGTCCAGACTCCAGCCACTTTCACGCCCGGTATAATATAGGCGGCAATTAGAATCGCGACCGCTGATATTAACCATTTAAATAATAAAAACATATAGTTATAATATTATATTACGAAGTCGGACATTTTCCATTATAGAAATCTACGGTCGAGCATTTTGAACCGTCTTTAAAGGTACAAACTGAATCTGGAACAGCAAAAGTCTGACCACCAGACCAAGCACAATAATTTTGATCGATCGTATCATAACCAGTAGTTTTGACGCCACCATTTGGACAATCGCCCCTCATTAAAGCCCAT
>JAPLVX010000056.1 GCA_026396945.1 Candidatus Falkowiibacteriota bacterium | reverse complement strand
TTAATCAGCCCATCAATATTTTTTCGCGGCTCAAGGTTACCTAAATATAATATATAGGGCGTTTTGATATTCTTGATCTTTAAAAATTGGTCAGCGGCGGCCAGGTTAATATTTAAATTCGGTCGATCAATCCCGGAATAAATTACTTTAATTTTTTCCGGATCCAAACCGATCAGTTCAATCAAATCGCTTTTAGTGCTCTCGGAAACAGCTACAATTATATCATAGACCCCGATTAAACTTTTAACGGCTAAGGCTTTGTGCCAAATATTTTTGCGAGCGGAAAAAAATTCCGGGTATCTTAAAAAGGATAAATCGTGGACAACTAAAATTTTCTTAGTTGCCGAAGATAATTCGCTAAAATTAAGATGGGGCGAAAAGAAAAGATCGCAGCCGTTAATAACTTGATCTAATTTGGGGTATTTAAAAATCTTTTGCAAGACATAATTAAAAATCTTATTCGGATAAGAAGTTTTAATTATTTTCACATTTGGTCGCTCCCAAATTTTGAATCTAGCCGATAAGTTGTGCCAAGAATTATAAAATAAACGATACTCATTATCAGAATCGATTTCCAAAAGCGCGGCCAATAAACTAGCCGCGTACTCGGAAACTCCGCTGTAATTTTTATCCATTAAAACTCGGGCGTCAACACCAACAATCATATTAATAGATGACAAAAATTAAAAATATCAATAATAAATATCAGAGCCCGAATTAAGTCTCTTCGCTAGATCTTAATTAAGTTTCTTCTCCTCCTCTTGTCCGCTCATCATGTTCTTGATTTTATATATTCCCTTGGCTTTCTCGTCCGCCCCGAAAATAATTACCTGGGCAATTTTGTTCTTGTTGGCATACTCCAAAGCTTTGCCAATTTTTTGTTCTTCAAGCCCCATAATGATATTCTGTCCGGCGCGGCGCAAATTTTTAGTTAAAAGTCTAAGCTCAGCGCTTAACTTTGCATCGAGTAAGGGCAAATAATATCTAGCCGGCTGTGAATTTTTCATTTTTTCAATTAAACCCCAGCTTTCTAGAAATAAACGAGTGGTTTCGTCGCCGATAGCAAAACCGACCGCCGGGAAAGAGACGCTACCAAATATTTCCGCTAAGCCATTATAGCGGCCGCCGCCGAACATGGCCCGATTATTGTCTGGACTATTATCAAAAACTTCGAAAACCAGACCATCATAATAATCAAAACCGCGAATGACGGCCGGATTAAAGGCGACGTAATCGCCGTAGCCTAAGTCAGTCAGATCTTTTATGACTTGGTCAATCTCTAAATAGCCGAGAGTATTTTTTAAAGCCGGTAATTTTTCCGCCAATTCATTGAGATTCTTACTATTTATAAATTGCTCCAAAATTTCAATTGATTCTTTATTTAAACCAAACGACTCGAGCCGCTCTTTGAAATCAATCGCACTTAATTTGTTCCATTTGTCTAAAGTCCTGACCACTTCAATTTTTATTTCCGGCTTTATTTCTTTAAGGGCTAAACTTAAAATCTCATCAATTAGTTTGCGGTTGCTTAAATTTAAAGTAAAGGAGTTTTTGGGCGGCTCAAAGCCTAACATTAAATCAAGGGCTAACTGTAAGATCTCGGAATCGGCGTTTAAAGATGAACTGCCAAAAGTATCGCAATTAAGCTGCCAAAATTCCCGATTGCGGCCGCGTTGTGGTTTTTCGTTACGCATAAAATTAGCAATCGAAAAATATTTCAAAGGCTTGGGCGCCGCTGTGTAAATTTTAGAAACCATGCGCGTTACCGACGGCGTCATTTCCGGTCGGATTGAAAGTTCACGACCGCCCAGGTCAGTAAAAGTAACTAGCTCTTTCCCGCCAACATCTTCGCCGGATTTAGCGCGATAAATTTCGGCGCTTTCGACGAGTGGCGTTAGATATTCTTCAAAGCCGTATTTTAAACAGACTTGGCGCCAAGTATCAAAAATATACTTTCTAATTAAAAACTCCTCCGGAAACCAGTCCCGAGTGCCTTTTGGCTCTTGATTGGAGATAGTATAATTTGACATATTTATTCTAAAATTAGATAAATTAATTAAAATTTAAAGCTTCTTCTATCTTACAATAATTATTTAAAATAATCAACAAAAATAGAACGAAATCCAACGGACAATATTTTTAAATTTATTTACAGTTTAAAAAAAATTTAGAAATAGTTTAAGTCCGACTGCTATACTGGAATTATTAAGAGGGCGAGGGCTTTAATTTTAATTAAAGGTCGAAAAATTGAAATCGAAGATGAACTAGAAATAGTTAATTTTCTTAAATCCAGCTTAGAAACGGAAATGTTTGCGGTCGACGTGGCGTCCGATGGTGAACGCGGCGCTTTCCTGGGTCGCAGTAATGATTATGATTTAATCATTCTAGATTATATTCTACCTAAGTTAAACGGCGATCAGGTACTGGCCAGCATCCGTCGCGATAAACCGAATGTGCCGGTTATAATTTTAACGGTAAAATCAGAATTTACAATAAAAAATAATCTATTTAATTTAGGCGCCGATGATTATTTGACTAAGCCCTTCTTATTTCAGGAGTTGAAACTAAGTTTGACTTTGGATAATAATCAGCAAATTGTCCGGCGCGGCGGTCGGCAAATTTATTTAACCCGCAAAGAATTTATGCTCTTGGAATATTTACTGAGAAATAAGGGCAAAGTAATCACGCGCGGTACGATTCTAGAGCACGCTTGGGACATCAATTCCGATCCTTTTTCTAATTCTTTGGAAACCCATATCACCAGTTTAAGAAAAAAATTAAATAAAATTCCGGGCAAAAAATTAATTCACACTTTCCACGGTCGCGGCTATAAACTTGATATTCAGAAAATGTAGGCGCTAAGCGCCGGCCGAGCTTAAGGCGATAAAGAGGCGCTAGAAAATGAAGAGGCGCTAGAAAATTAAATTATTCCTTATTTTTGGTGGCTGGCAAAAATTTTTTATTTTTTATTTTATCCGGCAAATAGGTTTGGTCGGTTTTATCCGACAAAGGCGTGTATTGATAATCCTTGCCGTAATTTAAATCTTTCATTAACTTCGTCGGAGCATTTCTCAGATGCAGGGGCACTGGCAAATTACCACTATCTTCCACTTCGCTTTTGGCAGCTTCATAAGCTTGATAAGCAGCGATACTTTTAGGAGATTTGGCTAGATAAATAACCGTCTGCGCTAAATTAACGCCGCATTCCGGTAAACCAATCTTATGGCAAGCCTCATAAGCTGAAGTCGCTAACATTAAAGCGCTGTTATTAGCCAGGCCAATGTCCTCACTAGCAAAACGAATTAAGCGCCGGGCTACATACAAAGGATCTTCGCCCGCTTCAATCATCCGTACCAAATAATAAACGCTGGCATCGGCATCACCGCCGCGCATTGACTTATGCAAAGCGGAAATCAAATTATAATGCTCTTCCCCGCTTTTGTCATATAATAAATTAGGTTTATGGATTATCTCCTTGATTAAATCAAGTGTAATATTTTTCGTTTGGTTAGCGGCGCTTTCGAGTATATTTAAAGCCCGTCGGGCATCCCCGTTGGCTAATTTAGAAATTAAACCCTTGCCCTCGGTTTTTATTTTCAAATTTAAATTTTTAGCGGCTCGAGTCACAATCTCGACTAAATCATCTGAACTTAAAGCCTCCAGCACAACTACTTTGACCCGGGATAATAAAGCGCCATTAACGGCAAAACTGGGATTCTCGGTGGTCGCGCCAATTAGAATAATTATTCCATTCTCCACTTGCGGCAATAAGGCATCTTGTTGCGCTTTATTCCAGCGATGGATTTCATCAATAAATAAAATTGTCTTTTGCCCCAAACGCTTGGCACTTCGGGCGCGGTCAATAATTACTTTTAAATCCTTGACGCCGCTGCTGGTCGCGCTTAATTCAATAAATTCCGCCTTAGTTTCTTTGGCGATAATCAAGGCCAGAGTAGTTTTCCCACTCCCGGGCGGCCCCCAAAATAAAAGTGACGGCACTTGGTCGTTTTTAATAACTTGATAAAGCCAGCTCTTAGGACTTATTATTTTTGCCTGGCCGACAAATTCATCTAAAATTTTCGGACGAAATTGGACAGCTAAAGGCGAGTCATTGGTCATAGTAACTTAATTCTAATCCTTTTTGACTTTTTATCAAAGACTTGACAGCTTTGTTCTTTACTTATGTAATATATACATAAATTCAAAAAATAATCTTTAATAAGCACCACCATGGAAAGAATTAAAACTTTAGTCCTTCTCTTTTTTTGGATCAAAAGAATCCGGGAAAAAAATAAAAAA
>JAPLVX010000049.1:2846-3193 GCA_026396945.1 Candidatus Falkowiibacteriota bacterium | reverse complement strand
CTGTGGCCGCGAAAACTGGAACCGCCCAATGGTCAACGACCGGCGCCCCGCATGCTTGGTTCACTGGCTTTGCTCCCTATGAAAAACCGGAAATCGTTATCACCATTCTGGTGGAAGAGGGGGTGGAGGGAAGCACAATTGCCGTTCCGATTGCCCGTGAGGTCCTAGATTGGTATTTTACCAATCGAAAAGATGGTCAGCCGATTACGCCGATTACGCCGCCGACTACGGCGCCAGTTAGCCCATCCGCTTCGTCTGCCCCGCTTAAAATATAAAAAATTTTATGCCCCTAGCCCTACATTTATTTATTCATTTCTCGGTAGCGATTTTAAGCGGTTATTTGGCCG
>JAPLVX010000049.1:0-2772 GCA_026396945.1 Candidatus Falkowiibacteriota bacterium | reverse complement strand
GGTTGCCTGATTGATTTTGATCATGTTTTAGAATATTTTTTTGTCTATGGCTTAAATTTTAATTTGCTTAATTTTCTGGCCGGCAAACAATTCTTGCGCAGCGATAAAATTTATATTGTTTTTCATGCTTGGGAATGGTTAGTTGTCTTGAGCGGTTTGGTCTACTTGTTAAGAAAGAGAAGACTTATAAAAATATTTTTAGTGACTTTAATCTTGGCCATGTTTATTCATCTAATATCCGATGTTTTTATTAACCGGTTTCCAATTAAATTTTATTCTATTTCATACCGCTACGTTCACAATTTTTCCGCGCCTGAGCTTTTAAGCCCAGAGCAATGGGCCAAGAATTTAGAACTAAAGAAAACTCTTAGCTTTTAGTCTAGCGTCGATAAATTCTCCCGATTTAATCAAGCTCGACAATTTCTTAAACCCAGTTGAGTTTGGCATTCGAGAATATTTTATCTAATATTAAGCGATTATAATGGTTATTTAGCACTCTATTGACAGGAGTGCTAATTTTTTATATACTGTTAGATATGATTTCCGAACGCAAAAAATTTATTCTTCAGACGATCATTAAGGAATATGTAAAAACCGCCCAAGCGGTTTCTTCCGGCACCTTAGTTGAAAAATATAAATTAGATATCTCACCCGCCACTGTGCGGAATGAAATGATGGAGCTAGAAGAAGAGGGCTATATTTTACAGCCCCATACCTCCGCTGGTCGCATCCCGACGGAACGTGCTTATGAGCTATATCTGCAGGAGAGTAAAAAAAAGGAATTGAAAGATCAGGAATTGAAATTATTAGAACAAATATTCAAGAAAGATGAAATTGCTTTTAAGCAAACCGCTAAAGTTATCGCCGAGTTAGCGAACGGCGCCGTGTTTTGGGCCTTTCATAAGAACGATCTATATTATACCGGCCTATCGAATCTGTTTGCCCAGCCAGAATTCAAGCAGGTTAATGTTTTATATGACGTGTCGGTCGTGATTGATAAAATGGAAGAAATTATTGATGTTTTTTTTGAAGATTTAAAAGAGGGCGAACAGGTTTTGATCGGTTCGAAAAACCCCTTTGGTAATTTTCTCAGTACTGTGCTGGTTAAATATAAAAATCATAACAAGTCGGGCATCTTTGGAATTTTAGGTCCGATTCGCATGGACTATAATCGTAACCTGGCTTTGATTGATTTTATTAAAAATAAATTTATTTAATTTTTTGTATAAGATATGAAAGATGATAAGTTAAAAGCAATAAAAGAAGAGGCTAATAAGGAGCCAAAGCCGGGGATTTATCTTTGCCATACCGGCAATGAATATCGAGTATTGTTTACCGCCTTCGATACCAAAGATCATGAGAGTGAAGTGGTGGTTTATCAAGGCGTGCTCGATGATAAGATTTGGGTGCGGCCGAAAGAAGAATTTTTAGGCTTTAAAGAAATTAATGGTGAACAGAAAAAACGTTTTGTTTTTTTACGAGATGAGGAATTTGAATCCTGGGAACATAAGTATAAACGCGCCCTGGCCGACTATCAGAATCTTTTGAAACAAACAGCGAGTGAAAAAGCCGAATTCGCCAAATACGCCTTAACTGATTTTTTGGAAGACATTTTACCGGTTTATGATCATTTGAAGATGTCGATAGCTGGTTTAAAAGACGAGGATCATGACAATCCTTGGGTAGCGGGAGTCAAACATGTTTTAAAACAATTCAAAGACACTTTGGCCAGCAAGGGTTTAGAAGAAATAAAAACAACCGGAGCTAAATTTGACCATAATACAATGGAAGCTTTAGAGGGTAAAGGAGACAGGGTTAAACAAGAAGTTAGGGCCGGCTACAAATTGAATGGTCGCGTTATCCGACCGGCAAAAGTAATTGTTGAATAATTAGTTTCTTAATCATAAAATAATTAATTTCTAGCTTTGGCTATCGACTTAGAATATATTTAAGTTTTAGCTAAAGCAAAATGGACCCCATTTTTTGCCGATGGTTTCGGCTTTGATGACATGGATAAATCCCTGTCAGACATGATGCCAGCCGTTCGGGCAAATCAATTCGGTTTTACCCCAGCCGTTGATATGTATGAAGATAAAGATAACGTGGTGGTTGAGACTCAACTGGCCGGGATTGATCCGGATAAAGTTAGTGTTTCGATTGAAAATGACGTCTTATGCTTAAAGGGTGAGAGCGAAAAAAAAAGCGAGGTTGATGAAAAAAATTATTACCGAAAAGAGATTAGACGTGGCTCTTTCTACCGTGCAATCTCTTTGCCGACTAAAGTTGATGGTGATAAGGCGAGCGCAGTGACTGAGGGGGGGATTCTGAAGATCATTATTCCGAAAGCGCCGGAAATTAAGCCGAAGACGATTAAGATTATCGCTAAAAAATAAAAATAATTAATAAAAAACATATGGGAAAAATTTTAGGGATTGACTTAGGTACCACTAATTGCGCCATGGCAATTATGGAGGGCGGAGCGCCCAAGATTATTGAAAATGTTGAAGGCAATCGGACAACCCCGTCGGTCGTAGCGATCTCCAAAAATAATGAACGTTTGGTCGGCTCGAGCGCCAAGCGTCAGGCCGTGATTAATCCGGAGAATACCGTTTATGCCGTTAAGCGTTTAATTGGTCGTCATTTTAATGATGAGGAGGTCCAACGTGATTTAAAAACCGTACCTTATAAAATAATTCAGGCCGGTGAGGGTGTAAAAGTTAAATTAGGCGATAAAGAATATTCGCCCCAAGAA
Source organism: Candidatus Falkowiibacteriota bacterium (assembly GCA_026396945.1). Classification (GTDB taxonomy): domain Bacteria; phylum Patescibacteriota; class Patescibacteriia; order Patescibacteriales; family UBA12465; genus JAPLVX01. The sequence continues at coordinate 20 of JAPLVX010000049.1, read as the reverse complement.
ATTTCGGCCATGATTTTATC
>JAPLVX010000089.1:2343-17918 GCA_026396945.1 Candidatus Falkowiibacteriota bacterium | reverse complement strand
TTATTTTCCATGTCTGCCAGAACTTCAACCAAAGGCATTTCAATTTTATTAAATAGGTCAGTCAGTTTTTGCGCTTTTAATTTCGGCTCAAGAATTTTCACTAGTTGTTCAGTGAAATCAGCGTCTTCGCCGGAATAGGAACTTAATTTATCTAAATCTATTTCCGCCCAAGAGATTTCGTTTTTCCCTTCACCCAAAAGATTGCCTTTACTGATTTTCTCAAAACCTAATTCGGAAAAAGTTAGAGCGTCTAAATTATGTTGGCGGTTATCTGGGTTTAATAAATAAGCCGCAATCATAGTATCAAAGCCTAAACCTCCGACAATCAAACCTTGAGCCGTTAAAACGCGGGTGTCAAATTTAAGATTATGGCCGTGCTTCTTTATTTTCGGGTCAGCGAAGATTGGCGCCAAGTCTTTAAGCCAGGGGTGAATATTTTTTTCGGGAATATTTTTCATTTTGGGCGAGTCAGGTTTAGTTTGGTAATTAAATAGATCCGGGCGGCTGTTTTTTAAAGCCGCGATTGATTTAGACTCAGCCGAATTTATTTGGTCCGGCTTAGTAACAACAAAATACGCTTCACCCTTAGTCCAAGAAAAGCTTAAGCCCAAGAGTTCGGTAGTCAAAGGATCAAGCGAAGTTGTTTCCACATCGAAAGTAAAGGCGGCGACGGTTTTTAATTTTTTAAGAAAATTTTGAAAATCTTTTTTGTTATCAATTTTGTGATATTTAAAATCTTTAGCGTTACGGGCAAATTTCTGGGCGCTTAAATCGTTTTTGATCTCCGTCGCTGTTTGTTTATTTTGTTTGCCGGGCTCGACCATATCACCCTTCGATTTCTTACCCGTTCTACCGGCCGGTCTATCGGGCGATTTGCCACCCGACTCGCTAAGCGGTCCGTCCGCTCTTGAGGAAGCGCTAATTTTAATTTGATCGCGTAAATCTTTAGCTTTATTTAAGAGGGAGCGAAATTCGAGTTGACTGAAAAGAGTAATAACTTTGTCTAAATCAAAATTAGAAAAACTAATATCTTGGAGTTTGAATTTTATCGGCGCGCCTAAATGAATTGTGGCTAGTTCTCGGGAAAGATAAGCGTCGGCTTTATGAGTTTTTAATAAGTCTAAAATTCGCGGGCTGATTTTAGAATTATCATTTTTAACTGCTTGATAAAGTCCGTCTAAATTTTTAAAAGTATTTAATAATTCACTGGCCGTTTTTTCACCAATCCCACGAACCCCCGGAATATTATCACTCGGGTCACCGCGCAAGGCTTTATAGTCAATAATTTGATCGGGTCGAAGATTGTAGCGTTCTTTGACTTTGGTCTCATTATAAATAATTGTATCACTAAGTCCTCGGCTCATTGTATAGACGCGAGTACTTTCGTTAACTAATTGGAGCGTATCCATGTCGCCAGTAATAATTATTTTGTCCAGATTTTTTTCCGTCTTAATCTGGGCGCAAATCGTGCCAATTAAATCATCGGCTTCATAGCCGCTCATTTCAAAAATTGGAATACTTAAAGCCGTGGCCACTTCTTTAACTAAAGGAATTTGTTCGTAAAGTTCATCCGGCGCTTTGACCCGGGTCGCTTTATAATCAGCGTAAGCGACGTGGCGAAAGGTTGGGCCCTTTTTATCTAGGGTCAGGACTACGTATTCCGGTTTAAATTCCAAAAGGGCCTTTAATAAAAAGGAAGTAAAACCATAAACGGCGTTAACCAAAAGACCGTCTTTAGTCTTTAAAGTCGGGGGTAAGGCGTGAAAACTGCGATGAATTAGGGCGTTACCATCAATAATTATGAGTTTTTTAGTTTTAGTAGCCATAGGTTTAGTTTATCATTTTTGAGCTCAGCTAGCAAAGACGATTCTAAGGCTAGCCAGAGATATTTTTTGTTATAATAAAGCTTAGTTTGAGTGATAAATTTAATAATAAAAAAAGCTCGCCCCTTTAATTTTAGGGCGAGCGAGATCTCGAGTTTTGCTTAGTTTTTGTTTCTTTAGAATTTATAGTCAGGGTCCTCTTTCAGTTCTCCCCTGAGAAACTGGAACAGAAGACCGTTGTCATAGGCCTTGAGTAAGCGATCGGTATATTCAATCAACACCTTTTCCATCTCGGAATTTGAAAGTATATCTTTTACCTCATCGTTGTTACTGGATTTTTTTCCCTTATACCACCAGGAGTTATGAATAAAATTTCCGAGCAGATGTTTGTTAATTCTCAGATGATTGGTGGTGTCGGCGATGCAGTCGAGTAACAAAGGAAAAATTCCAGTCCCTGACCAACGGCCGAGCACAAACATATACGGCAGGTCTTTGAGAAAGCCCACCATTATCGGGTCAATATTCCGAAGCCAATTCGGATCGGACCATTCACGGCTAGCTTGATCATGATAGGGGGTCATGATGGCAATATAGTCAAAGTTTTCTTTGGCCTTGTTCATGATCTTCACTAACGCCGGCGGCATAATATCTTTCCCGTTGAAGCGAGCTAAGGGCCGGGTGCGGCGGTTGTAAATCTGGAAAAACCAGGCGTATTCCTGGCTGCCAACGCAGTCTGAGAAAAACTTGATGGTTTCGTCTGGTCGTGGGTCGTCTTCTCTTTCTTGGCGTTCCAGACCGTCCAGCCCGGCTTTCCGGTAGATATAACAAACCGGGAAAGCATAGGTCAATTCCGGCAAATGTTTTTGGTCTATAACCGACCAATAATTGAGCAGATTGTTCTGGCTCATCAAAGTGAAAGCGTTTCTTACAGCCAGAAATTGGGCATATTCTTTTTTAAGGGATTCAGCCTGGCCGCTTAAACCGCTTTCTTCATACAGCTTGGCTGTTTCCTTAATCATTTCTTCTTCGGCCTCCAGGTCAACGTCGCCTTGGATCGAGCATTTCACTCCCAATGGTCCCAACATGGCAAAGGTTTTGGCCACGAATTCTTCGGCCATTCGACTGATGTGTTCCGGCTGATAGCCCCCTTCCTGGTTTAAAAGCCAGGCAACCTGTTGGACGAATTCGACCAACGGCTTATTCTCCTTGGCTTTTTCAATATCACCCTCGGCAATGATTTTTTTTAGTTGGTGATAAGGGGATTTAGTCTCTGATAATTTGGCAATCATGCCAATGCGTCCCTCTGGAGTGTTTACATCCAGGTCGGTGTTGACCAGCGAAATGTTTTCCGTGCGGAATTTGCCCACCCGGTCTCTGTCCTGGTTTAGTTCGGAGAACTGAACCAATTGTCCGACTTTATAGTTGGAATCTTTGGGGACGGGACAGAATACATCGCCGTTAGTAGGGACGGTTTGGTAGCCGCGCCTTACATGGTCAATAAATATAAAGCCATCACCGACTTTAACGATTTCACCCTGGAGCATAGTTCCGTCGATAACTTCCGGATTTTCAATAATGATAACTTCTTCGGCAACCTCTTCCGTGTCGCCGGCTTGATTTTTTTGATCTTTTTCCATTTTACAGACAGTTTTTTTACAGTTAATATTAATTTTCAGTTTCAGATTATTTTAGCCTTTACTAAGGGAATAACGATTGGCTCCTTTCCGGGGCTATTCTTTTTCTTAATAAATTGTTAAACAGCTAATTTAGATTATTATATTATATTTATTCAAAAATGTCAAGGGTGTAAGGTAAAAAATGGCTAATAATGAATGTTTTTTGAAAAGGAAAAAGGATGAACGATTTGTCCATCCTTTTCTTTATCTTTTAGCGAGCGCTGCTTCTTACTATCTTAAGTTAGATTGTTCGCTCTTTATTTTGGCTAAAACCATGTTAGTTGTGTTCCGGATATTGGTGAAATTCTGTTTATTCTCAGCTAAAGATGCCTTAGTAGCAACATCTAAATTTCTATTCAGGGCGATAAACACCCGGGAGTCAAAACACATTATGTATGTGTCAATATTTTCTATATTACATTGAATATAGTAGCCCAGCAACGAATCGGTGGCATAGAGGAGACGGGTTGCCTCGGAATTACTTAGCATGTTTTTGCTGATTATCTGGGAGGGGTTACCATTTGGTACGTTGGCGATTATCAGGTTTTCACGACAGGTCATGAGGGTCGTTGTCTTTTGGAGCAGGGCGTTGGTAAGTTCGGCCTTTTTGGCCATTAATTGTAGAAAAATCTGGTCGGTGGCGGCTCCGGGGCTTGTTTGATTTTGGGCAAATAATACAGCTGCAAAGGCAAGCATTGCGGTCATCAGGATCATTCTCTTCATGGGCACTTTGGGTTTTAAAGGGTTTAACTTAGGTTACTTATCTATACATTTATTAACGAACTTTCTAACTGGGTAATATAGCATTTTATTATAATATTGTCAATACTAAATAAATTCAGATAGACTTATGAATTTATGATTTCCGATTTAAAAAAGCGATAGCCGTTAACTATCGCTTTGTGCCAGGGGGAGGGTTTGAACCTCCGCGGGATCATTAGTTTACCGCCCAATTGCTTTCGTTACCATCTTAACTGTAACGATCCTTTCCCTGGCGAGTATTAATGTTTTGTGGACTTCAAGAAATATCCTTCGAACAAAAACTACCATTTCTGGAATAAGTTTGCAAGAGATTGTAATTATCTCACTAAGTTATTAAAAGAAAAGGAAAAATCAGAATTAACTGAAGGGCCTCCCCTCTCTGAAGCGGCTATATTTACCAAAAACCGCTCCCCATAGGGGTGAAAAGTTGCCAAGTATGGTGATTTTTACCCCCTTATATGTGTATCAAGTAATTACTATAATTATAAATATGAATAATCAAAATATTAACCTTCCAATCGGCAATTGTCTAAAAGAATGTCGACAAAAAGTCGGACTATCCCAGTTCGATGTCATGATTAGCCTGGGTTTTAAGAGTAACAACAGGCTATCGCAATGGGAAAATGGCCACCGTCTGCCAGGGATCATAAACCTTTTTCGTTTGGCGGATATTTATCAAGTCACACCTCAGGAATTGTATCCAGACATGAAATCAAGAAATCCAATTCCACCTCAAGACTAATCTCTCACCTCTTAGCTTCCCATTCTCCAGCAGGGGCACCCCTTTCTTCTATTTGTGGCATAATTAAAAGATGAAGGAAAAATATCCTACGTCTAAAGAATATCAGAATGAAGAACTTGCCCTAGAATACTATGCGAGTCTTATTACTGAAGTTTATTTAGATATGGAAATCAAAAAACATCCCGATCGTTATAGTCTTCGATCAATTCAGTCCATTCGTGATTCGAATAGAGAAGTCTGGGATAGATGGGAAAGGCGGAAACAATAATAGCCTATTGATTGAATGGAGCGAAGCGAAAAGAAAGAGATAGCCACAAGGCAAAGGAGGCTGTAGTGAACGGAAGTCCTATAAAAAGCAAAAAATATGACAAGCCGAGTAACGAACCCGCAGGGCTTGGCTTGGCGGATTTTTTGTCTATAGGGCTGAAGTAAACACCGCTTTACCTGGTCGGGGGTATTTTTAATTTATATCTGTCATGTAAATTTTTATTACATTTGCTTGGATTTAGACAGTATATTCATATTCAATACTTTACGATCGTATCACTTAAACTTAATTAGTCATGGAATTAAAAGAGCTTCATGGAACACAGTACGGAGATTACTCCGGCGAAATCCAAATCGACACTCATGCTGGTTCAGAACTTTTTAATCTCGCAAAAATAATTGGAATAGATCATGAAAATTATTTTGCTATTGGCTTTGGATTAAGCGATTCAGAACCATTAGGAGAAAATGATAATGAGGTACATGCCAGAATAATAACTGTTAGCAAAAAGGAATACGGCAATTCTTTTGACGAAATCCAACAAAAAATTATCTCACTCCGTTTTGGCGTCTTTGTCTCCTAAGGTGGACCCCAAGGGATTCGAACCCTTGACCCCCTGCTTGCAAAGCAGGTGCTCTAACCAGCTGAGCTAGGGGCCCGTTGATTTAGGCAACTTATCCAATATCTGATAGGTACTCCAAGCTCCGTCCGCAAGACTTTTATTATACTGGTTATTTATTATATTTCAAGATTGGCCCTAGGGCCCAAGTCAAGAAACCGCCCATGCCGCCACTCATTTGGATAATCCCGATAATAATAATAATTAAACCGATTAACTTATAGCCTAATCTTGAGCCGCCTTCGGTTCCTAATTTAGCCTCAAACCAAGCTAAGCGGCCGAAATTTTGTAAAAGCCATTCGGTTTTCATAACCATAAAAGCGCCCGCGGCCATTATTACCAAACCCCAAAAAATATGCATATTTTTTATCTTATATAATTTAGCGGATTATATTTGGCGCCGTTAATTATAACCTCAAAATGAAGATGCGGTCCGGTGGAACGACCAGTTGAACCCATGGCGGCGATATTTTCACCTTTGGCCACCGTATCGCCGACCCTAACAAATAATTTAGAAGCGTGCCCGTAACGAGTTTTTTTGCCGCCCCCGTGATCAATCACGATCGTATTGCCATAACCACCGTTCCAGCCGCCTTGAGCGATTATAACCACGCCATCATCGGCCGCGTAAATTGGCGTCCCAACATCAACTCCGGGGTGGCGCCAAGAGAAATATTGAGTAATGCGGTAGCCCACCGTCGGCCAATTCATTTTATTGGCTGTCGGCTGAGCCTTGGGAGATTTGATGAAGTTCTTAATTGCTTGGGCTCCGGAGTAAGTCGGGGCATTGGTTCGACTGGCCAAACTAGGGGTGCTTAATTTCTTGGCCCCGGGAATAATAATTTTTTGTCCTAAGACTAGGACGTCGCCTAGGTTATTACAACTGGTAATTTGTTCTTCACTCACGCCATAGCTTTTGGCGATTTTCCCCAAAGTATCGCCTTTCGCGACCACATACAAAATGCCGGAGGCGGGGAGAATAGTTAATTTATCCCCTGGTCTGATAAGACTAAAGGCGCTTAAATTATTCGCCCAGAGAATTGTATTTACGCTGATGCCAAAACTGCTAGCGATTGTACTGATAGTATCACCGTTACCAACGGTGTAATAAATAATTTCTTGGCGTTTCGGGGTGTTAGTCGTTAGGCCGCTTATTTCTCCTCCAATATCGATTAAATTTGGTTTTATAACCGCGCTATTATCCGGAGTGAAAGCCAAAGAGATTTCCGTTGGCTTGAAACCAGGATTAATTTGCAGATTGTTTTTGACGACGCAAGTTTCGTTGAGATATTTATCTTTAGTATTTTTAACATTAAGTAAAGTATTGCTGTCTTCAATCAGGGTTTGATCTTCAATATTACCAAACTCACTCGGTATTAATCTGGCCAAGACTGTCTGGTAGATTTCGTCGGACGCGTTTTTAGTATTATTACGATTAGCAAAGTTTACAATAATAATAAAAACAATTAAAATTATAAGAAGTAAGTGACGCAAGCGAGTCGTGCTTAGTTCGCCAAAAGATTTATTGGAAAACCCGGCCTGACGGAGACGAAAAACCCAATAATAAAATTTGACTAATATTTTATAAAACAATAGTCGAAACAAAAATTTTAAAGGTCGGAAGATTAATTCTAAAATTTTAACACTTAAATTTTTTAGTAAAATTAGGGATTTTATAAGCGCTAAAGAAAAATTAACCAGGATTCTTGTTAGTTTGGCGGGCGAACGATTAATTATATAGTTATTGATTAATTGGTGTTTTTATACTATTTATCCTATCATTCTTGGACCTTTTCCGTCAAACATGCTATAATATAAAAAGTTAATTAAAATATTAAAAAATAAATTATCTTAATCATCTCCGATGATTGATTAAGTAAAAAAATTTATGCTTAAAAAAATCTCATTTGGTTTAGGTCTAATTTTTTCTTTAGCCCTATTGCCAAGCTTGGTTTCGGCCGCTCCGGCTGCGCCAACTTTAATTTCTCCGGCCAATAATGCTAAGAATTATAATCCGTCGGTCACTTCGCTTTATTGGGCTAATGTGCCAGGTGCCACTAATTATGATGTCCAAATCCAAGCCGATAATAATAATTTTTCGACTTTCCCGGATCCTCCATTCACCTCAGTCCCCCCAAATTTCTGGGTCGACCAAAATTATTTGCTTCCCACCCAGTTGGTTGATGGCAATGGGAGTCAATATTTGACGGCTAATCAGATTTATTATTGGCGAGTACGAGCCGAGCTCGGTGCGACTACTACTACTTCTAATTGGTCTAGCAGTTTTAAATTTACCACCGCTTCTGGTCCATCAGCTCCTAGCCTACTTTTTCCAATTAAAAAAACTAGTGGTGATAACCCGATTATTTACAAGGATCAGCCCAAAGATTTTTCTTGGAAAATAAACGGCAGCGGTATTTTATTCAATAAACTGATTGTCTATACCACCGACGCCGCCGGCGCTTGCACGACCACCGAAGCCCTGAATTTAATGGTCGGCGGGACGAAAATTTCTTCCAATATTTTGGCCAAACTGGATAATGGTAAATATTGTTGGCAGATAGTTTCTTTTAATAATCTTGGGCAAATCTCATCATCCAAGTCAGATTATTTTGAATTAAGATCTTCTGGCCTAACCCCAGAACAAATTTTTGCTCAAACTGGTTTTAACGGAGTTCTTTTCTACTGGAATAGAATTGATACCGCCGGCCAATATATGATCAAAGTATCTGATAAAAGTAAAATGGAGAACGCTGCCACAACCACGGTAGATAATTTAAATTATTTATTTCAAAGTACCAGCGGCAATCTTTATGATAAAATTAAAACCAATGCCGGCAAGACTTTATATTGGCAGGTTGGGTCCGCCAACAAGTGGTCTAAAGTAAAACCTTTTAAATCTAACTTCTTGAAACCCTTCGCAATTACTTCGCCAATAAATAACCCCTCAATAACGGCAACTTCTTCGGTTCTAAAGTGGGTGGCCCAGCCAGGCGTAAAGTTCTATAAAGTAGAGATAACTCCAGCGGCCGGCGGCAACCCCATAAAAACCGATTACACTGGCGGCTCAACTTATAAGATACCAGGTGGTATAAGTTGGGCGCCAAATACTGGCTATACTTGGAAGGTAACTGCCTATAATGATTTTGATAAAATTGAATCAGCTGCCTCGCCCGCTGGATCTTTCACGACTAAACCGTAATTATTTTTCTTCCTAAAAACAGCCCTAATTAAGGGCTGTTTTTTTGTTGGCCTTGATAATTATGGTATAATTAACCTAGCCTTAAAAAATTAATTTTATAGTAAATTTATGATAAAAATTGTTTTAATCCGTCACGGCCAGACTACCTTCAACAAAAAAAATTTATTTTGCGGCTGGACCGATGCTGATTTAACTCCGCGCGGGCGAAAAGAGGCGCTAAAAGCCGGCCAGACCTTGAAACGAAAAGGCTTTAAATTTGATTTGGCCTTTGATTCTTTTTTAAAGCGGAGCTCTAAAACCTTAGCCTTGATTTTAAAAGAGATGCCGGGTCTGAGACCAAAGATTATTAAAGATTGGCGCTTGAATGAACGCCATTACGGCGATTTGCAAGGCAAAAGTAAACCAGAGTCAGTCGCTAAGTTTGGCGCTAAAAAAGTCTTAGCTTGGCGGCGCGGTTACGCGGTTCGGCCGCCGCAGATTTCGAAGAGCAATAAGTTTAACCAAAGCGGCGAACTTAAGTATCGGGGGATAAAAGTACCGTTAGCCGAAAGCCTAAAGGATGTCGAAAAAAGGACTAAGGCTTGCTGGCAAGAATTAGTTGTGCCCGCCCTAAAGCAAAAGAAGAAGATCATTATTTCCGCCTCGGGTAATAACTTGCGCGCTTTAATAAAATATTTAGATAAATTGTCAGCGGCAGAGATCGCCGAAATTAATATTCCGACTGGCATCCCGATGGTTTATGAATTAGATAATAATCTGAAACCGATTAAACATTATTATTTGGCCAGCCGGAAAGAGTTGGCGGCCGCTATCAGCGAAGTTAAAAATCAAACTAAAAGATAATATTAAAGCGGTCTAAGCCAGCTGAGCGTGGCCATAATGGCCATTAATTAGATTAAGAATCATTGACCAGAATTGTTTTATCATCTAGGATGAAAATACTTTCTTTTAAAATTGTCTCTTTGTTTATTAATCTTCTGTTTATTCACCCCATTTATTCACCAAAAACCTGTAATCATGTGTAACGATGAAGAAATTGCCGCCGCCGGCGAAGAAAATACTGCCAGTGGTGACACTGTGACCACCAAAATTTCCGAAGCTGAGGTCTTCGCCTTTATCCAAGAATTAGTCCACAATAAAAGCGGGATTGATTCAGACAAGATTACCAGAGAATCCGACCCTAAAAATAACTTGGGCTTAGATTCCATGGACAACGCCGAATTTGTGTTGGAAGTAGAAAAAGAGTATAACATCTCTATTCCCGATGAAGATTTCGACAAATTTACCAGCTTAGGCGCTATTTGCGCTTGTGTGATCAGCCTCCTTGGCGAAAGAGCTGAGTAAACCGATTATTCAGATCGTAAAGAAAAGATCGAAAAAAGGGACCGCTAAACGGCCCCTCTTTTTTAAAAAAATTTATTTTTGTAATTTATTTTTAATTCCCGGGCACAATGACTGCAAATGGTTTAGCTTGTTTATATGGTTTTGGGCCAGTTTTATAGCAATAATTAGCCAGACCATTTTTAAAGTAGCTCGGTTTACTTGCTTGAATCAAGCCCGACAAATAATAGGCTAAAGATAGAACGAGGCCAAAGTCAGCTTCTTTAGGCAAAGATATTTTCCAACGGTTTTTGGCTAAGCCAAAATAAGGATTTTTACCAAAGCTAACAACTAGTTCTTTGTTTGATTCGCAGATAAATTTAGCGTGGCGGGCGTTACCCTCGGAATAGGCGCGTAGACTAGAGTAAGGTCCAAATAATTCATCATCCTTAACATTAAGCATGTCAACAATCGGTTTAAATTTATCCGGCAAAATAAAAGTAAAGAAAGAATAATTTTTGAAGTTTCTTGGCATTTTTATTCGTCCCAGGAATTTTTTTATAGCGATTGGATTTTCTTGGGTGGCGCTTAAAATCATCCCTAAGTAAGTGGAAAAGTTATAGGAATAGGGCTCGGATATTTTTTTGAAGAAAAAATTCTTATCCGCTAATTTAGCGCCTGAAGAATCGGGATTGCAAGTTAAAAGAGTGGTTTTAAGTCCGGCGGCCTTAGCCGCTTTTATTTCCCAAATCGAATCTTTCTCCCCAGAAGCGGAAATAATAATTGCCTCTTTAACACTCTGGCTAGCGATTAAAGATTTATAAGTTTTTAGAATTTCTAGAAAATTACCCTCGTCCGCGAACAAGGCGGCTTGTTTATGAAAAAGCATTCGTCCGGTATTATAAGCGTTAACACTGCCGACGACAAAGCAGAGCGATTTATTTTTAAAATTCAAGCGCGTCACTTTGTTTTTAATAAAAAAGTCTAAGCCGGCCAGGACGATGGTATTCAAATTAGCGATGTTTTTGGTCTTCAGGTTAATATTCATATTTTTGCGTATTAATCATTGCTTCTTCATTATAATTTAGATTGATTTTTATTTCAATTTACGCTAAAGTGAAGGCAAGAAAAATGGAGGAATTTATTGGGACTTATAATTTTAAATTTATGTCCGGACACTCTAAATGGGCCACCACGCACCGGCAAAAAGCGATCGTTGATGCCAAGCGGGGCGCAGTTTTTACTAAATTAGCCAATATTATTACCATCGCCGCTCGGGAACGAGGCGGTGACCCTAATGCTAATGCCTCTTTAAGATTAGCGATTGATAAAGCGCGGATGTCTAATATGCCCAAGGATAATATTGATCGAGCCATTAAGCGCGGCACCGGGGAACTCGGCGGCGCGCAAGTTGAAGAATTGTATTATGAGGGCCTGGGACCAGTTGGCGTGCAGTTTATCGTTAAATGTTTAACCGATAATAAAAATCGCAGCGCTTCGAGCGTTCGTCATTTATTTACTAAAGTCGGTGGTTCTTTCGGATCGGTGATGTGGAATTTTTCTCAATTAGGAGTAATTCGGATTAATCAAGAAGAGTTGCAAGCTAAGAATATTAATTCCGACGATTTGGAGTTAGCCTTAATTGATGAGGGAATTATTGATTTCCAAAAAGAAGTTGAGGGAATAACAATTTATACGCTGGCGCACGACCTTCATAAAATAAGAGAGCAATTGGAATCTAGGAATTTAAAAATTACCAGCGCCGACTTAGAATACGTGGCCAAGGAAAAAGTCAGGCTGGTCGCCGAGGGTCAAGAAAAAATTGATAAATTTATGGAAGAGCTGGAAGACAATGAAGATATCAACGACTATTATACTAATTTAGCTTAATATTTTTGTTTCATGCCCCAAATAATTTTAGGCATTGATCCCGGAATCGCTGACACCGGTTACGGACTAATCAAAGAAGATGGCGCCCAGCTATCTTGTTTGGCTTATGGTTCGATTAAGACTAAAGCGCGAACCGATTTAGCTGATCGTTTAGCCGACCTCTATCAACAACTGGATAAATTAATCAAAAAATATCAGCCCGACTCCGCCGCCGTCGAAGAATTGTTTTTTAATAAAAACGTGCGGACTGCCTTAATTGTCGGACAAGCGCGAGGCGTCGTGCTCTTGGTTTTGAAACAAAATAAACTGCCGATTATCCATTTTACGCCCTCGCAAGTTAAACAAGCCGTGTCCGCCTATGGGCAGGCTTCCAAATTACAAGTGCAAAAAATGGTCAAATTAATTTTAAATTTATCAGAATTACCGCGCCCAGATGACGCCGCTGACGCCCTGGCGATCGCGGTCTGCGCTTTAAATCATCGTTTATGTCCAAGAAATTAAAAATTATTCACATTGCTTCAGAGGTGGCGCCTTATTCCAAGACCGGCGGTTTAGCCGATGTGGCACGCAGTCTGCCTAAAGCCCTAAATCGTTTGGGTCATGAAGTTAGGATTATTACGCCGCTTTATGGTCAGGTAATTGATAAAAAGAAAAACAATTTGAGACTTTTGTTTAAAGACGTGACCGTCGTTCTGAATTCGGCCGAAGCAATCAAGGTTAATTATTGGCAGGCCTATTTAATGCCCGGTCTGCCAGTTTATTTTATTGAGAATAAAAAATATTTTTCTAAACATAAACGCTTGTATGGGTCGAGTCGGGAAAATGCTCGTTTCCTAGTGTTTAATATTGCCGCCTTAAAATTAATATCGCTTTTGAAATTCCCGGCCGATATTATCCATTGCCATGATTGGCAGACCGGCCTGATCCCGTATTTTTTAAAAACTGATTTTCGTTACTCCAAGACTTTAAAAAACGCTAAGACAATTTTTACCATTCATAATCTGATTTTTCAACTTGGACATAATTGGTGGGAAGTCCCGGCGGCCAAGAAAGATTACGGCCGCACCCGCATCCCGCATCTGAGCGATCCAGATTTAGAAAATATTAACTTTGCCAAGCGCGCGATCTTATCGGCGGATATTATCAATACGGTGAGCGAGCAATATCGGGAGGAAATCATGACCAAGAAGTTTGGTCAGGATTTACACCGGATTTTACAAAACCGCCAAGAGCGTTTGTTCGGAATTATTAACGGCATTGATTATAATGCTTATAATCCGCAAAGCGATAAGGGTCTGGCTAAGCGCTATGGTTACGAAACAATTCTTGGCAAAAAAGATAATAAAAAAGTTTTGCAAAAGAAGTTTGGTTTGCCGATAAATTCAGAAGTGCCGGTTTTTTGCACCACCTCACGAGTAACTTTTCAAAAAGGCTTTGAATTAATTATTGAATTATCGCCGCAGCTAATGCGCCTGGATGCCCAATTTATTATTATCGGCGCCGGGGACAAAACTTATTTAAGCGCTCTCCAAAAAATTTCCAAAAAATACCCCAAAAAATTAATTGTCGTCCCCTCCCACGAACAAAACCAAAAATACGAGACTCTAGTTTATGCCGGCGCGGATTTTTTTCTTTTGCCCTCCAATCACGAACCTTGCGGCATTAATCAATTAATCGCCATGCGTTACGGTTGTGTGCCGATAGTCCGAGAGATTGGCGGCTTATATGATACGGTGGAAAATTTTTCCCCGGCTGGTAAAAGAGGCACCGGTTTTACTTTTAAGCAAGAAGATGAATTTGCTTTATTTGCCGCGATTATTCGCGCACTCGAAAACTATAAAAATAAAAGTCTTTGGTCTAGCTTAGTAAAAAGAATTATGAAGCAATCGAACAGCTGGGAGATCCCGGCGAAAAAATATTTAGAATTGTACAAACGAGTTTTAAAATAATTTATGTTGTGGTTAAATTTTTTACATTTATATCAGCCAGCCAATCTCGATGTTTATTATATTAAGGAGGCGGCTGATAAAAGTTATCGCCGTTTAGTTAATTTATTAGATGAGCATAAAACTTTGAAATTCACTTTAAATATCAGTGCCTGTCTTTTATTACGCCTGGAAGACGCTGGTTATCAAGACTTATTGGATCGCTTAGCGATTTTGATAAAAAGAGGCCAGGTAGAATTAGTTGGCTCGGCCGCTTATCATGCCTTTTTGCCTCTTTTACCCGAGGCGGAGATTGTCAGACAAATAAAGGAGCAGGAGAAAATCATTAAAAAGTATTTTGGCCCGATAAAATTACGCGGTTTTTTTTCGCCGGAAATGGCTTACAGCGATCGTTTAGCTAAAATAGTTAGACGCCTGGGATATCAATGGATTATTTTAGACGAGATTGCGCTTGGGGGGCGTCTGAATAAATCCCTAGACTTTAAACGGATGTATTTAGATAGAGCTAGCGGGCTTAAAGTTATTTTTCGGGAACGCGATTTGTCCAATTCTTATGTGCCGGAATCAGTCTTTGATTTAGTCAAAAAGGGGACGCGGGAATTGGCGATTACGGCCACCGATGGCGAACTCTATGGTTTGCGGCACGAAGATCCAACCGCGGAACTAGAAAAATTAGTTAAACTGAAAGATTTAAAGACGCAAACTATTTCCGAGTTTATAAAAAGTTTTAAGACTAAAGATTTAATTAAGGTTAATTTAACGCCCTCAACCTGGGAATCAACTAACCAGGAGCTGAGCAGTCGGCGACCTTTTTGGTTATGGCGGAGCCAGAAAAATAAAATTCAAAATTATTCTTGGCGCTTGGCCGAATTAGCGCTGAGCCTAGACCCTAAATATAAGAATGATAAAAATTATTATTATTACCGTTGGCACCTGGAGCGCGGTTTGGCCAGTTGTACTTTTTGGTGGGCCAGCGGTCGTGACTTTTTCCATAATTTTGGCCCCTTGGCCTGGAGCCCGGATGAAGTCGAGCGGGGTCTGAACGATTTAATTCGCTCAGTTCGGTCGCTGGTAGATCCCAAAACTAAGCCCGATAAAATAAAAGCGGAAAAATTATATATTAAAGCCAAGGGGCTGCTTTGGCATAAACATTGGGAGGAACATTTTTAAAAATATGAATAAAGCCAAATTTTTTTTAGACGAGGCCTATATAAAAGATTTATTTTTGCGGGAAGTCTTGCCCAAGTACCCTGATTTTACCGGGATTAGCCGGATTGAAATTAAGCCCTATAAAAAATTAATGTGGGAGACAACTTATCACGTGGTT
>JAPLVX010000089.1:0-2279 GCA_026396945.1 Candidatus Falkowiibacteriota bacterium | reverse complement strand
TGCAAGCGGACGGCCGGGAAATAAAAATTCCCATCGTTTGTTCAGCTCATAGCAGTGAACCGCGAGAAAATGTTTTTTTAACTCTCTCCTATCTCTGGCAGCATCATTTGTCTGATCAGGAGATTGATATTCCCCGGCCTCTTTTTTATTCCCCTGACTTAAGAGCAACTTTTTACCGCGCCATTCTCGGTGATGATTTACTCCATTTTATAAAAAATAAAGATTGGGCCGAAATCGAAGACGGAATAATCAAATCAGCTAAATTGTTTGCCCGGATTCACGCTATTCCTTTAGAGGGGGATTATCAATTCAATTCTGACAATAGCCGGATGGCGACAGTTATACCGGGAATCGAATTAATTTTAACTGAACTGGCTGCCCGTTTTGAGGGACGTTATCTATCCGATATTAAGAAAATTTATGAGATAATCATCGCCCAGGAAAATTTGTTTTTAGATAATAATTCGGAGCGCTGGTTAGTCCACGGTGACGCTCATCCGGAGAATGTAATCAAAACTTATGCCGGCAAAATTGGAATTATTGATTTTACGGATTTTTGCCGAGCGGATTTTACGCGCGACCTCGGTGCCTTTAGTCAGCAGATTGAATATAAAATGGAGACTAAGGTCGGCGACTTAAATTACGCGCGGCGGATGAAAGATTTATTTTTAAGTGAATATTTCGAGTTTGCTAATTTAAAGTTAACGCCGGCCATCTCAACCCGAATCGAGCTGTATTATAATTTCGCCGCCACCCGCACAGCTGTCTATTGGCTCTTAAAGCATGATTGCGATCCTAAGCGGGCCGATTACTTGATTGGCAAAGTTAAGGCGGATTTAAAATTAAAATAATAATTTAAGTTTAAATAGAATCATACTTTAAGTTCAAAAATATCTGAGATTAAAATGCCTAAATTAAATGCTGAAAATGATTTTAAAAATTGCCCATATCCATGTTTGGGACAAAAAGAATAAAGGCGACGTCGCTATCGTTTTGGCAGTTCAGGAATTATTAAAGGCTAAATTCGCCGGCGTTAAAATTTTTAATTTCCCGGTTGAAGTTTTAAAGAATTACGATTCCGCTCAAATAAAGAAAATTAATAATTGTGATTTAGTAATTTTCGGCGGCGGTGGCCTTTTTTATCATTATTTTTTACCTTATAACTCCGATATAATTAAAGCCATAAAAATTCCTTTATTCATTTTTGGTGTCGGTTATATTAAAGAGCTTGGGGCACCGGATTTAAATAAAGAAAAATTGATCGGTTTATTAGCCTTGGTTAATAAGGCTAGCTTGGTGGGTGCGCGCGATTTTTATACGCGAGATTTTCTGCTTAAAAATAAAATAGCGGCTAAGAAAATCAAAGTTATCGGCGATCCGGCGGTTTTATTGAAAGAAAAGAAAGTTTCTTTAAAAGTCGAGAGAAATTTAGGCTTAGCGGCCGAAGAAACCATTAAGATCGGTTTGAATTTGAATTATTCCGGCTGGCTCGGCTTCGGCCAGTGGCGCGCCGATATTTTAAGCGCTTATCAATCGGTCGCTAATTATTTTCAGAATGATTTTACGCTTGAAAAATCAGGCAAAAAATCTAAAGTCCAAATCTACTATTTAAAACATCATCCCGGTGAAAATAATATTTATAAAGAATTAAAAATCCCCGGTTTAAAGGTGATTGATTTAAAGCCGGCCGAACAGAAATATGTTTATGGCCAATTAGATTTAGTGGTTGGGATGATGCTCCACGCCGGCGTTCTCGCTTTCGGCGCCTTAACCCCGGAAATTAATGTCGCTTATGATTTAAGGAATTATAGTTTTGCTAAATTTATTGCTTGTCCGGAATTGGTGGTTAACTTAGAAGACTTGAAGAAGGGGGAGCTACTCAAGCGAGTTAAGTCGGTATTTAAAAAAAGGGGTGTATATATTAGAAGGTTTGATAAGAAGAGGCGGGAGATTAGAAAACAGCAAGCCGATTTCCTCCAGCAAATAAAGATTATTTATAAACCATTAGATTAGTCGATCATCATTTTGGGAAGATTGATCGGCCGAGATTGGCGGTAATTATTAGAGCTTTACGAAGTTTGGCTGAACTTTTGTAATAAAATGTCTTGTGTTATACTAAATAATATGGGTCGCCACAAAAAACACAGTAAAGAGAATAATCCCCTAGATTACGTTAATATTCCGACGCTTAATTTAGACGCGCGCGCTAAAAAAAGCATTGGGATCGTGGTCGTTTTTATTTTAGGCTTCATTAGCCTATTAGGCCTATTTGATTTATC
>JAPLVX010000125.1 GCA_026396945.1 Candidatus Falkowiibacteriota bacterium | reverse complement strand
ACCCTTGCGGGCCTTAAAATTTTTAAACGAGGCCGAATTTTATGCTAATTATTTGGCGCAGGCGCGAGTCTTTGTCACTTGGTTTAGACAATCTCTGAATGCCCGTTGGTCGGCTTTAAATACAATCTATCCGTTGCGGAGTAGCGGGCGGGAAGCTGTGGCTCAAGCCGGCGAAATTTTAGAAATTTGGCAGGGTTTAACCCGCGATCTGATTATGTTAAATTTAGGCGCGCCGGATTTAATCCAGCATGCGGTTCTTCAGCCGGAATTAGCCGCTACCCTCGCTGCCTTAGCGCAAACGCTAACCGATCAAGAAGACCTTAATGCTTATTTGGCTGATATTTTAAATAAATTGCAACGAGCGTCTGTTTATTTGCAAGCGAACGTCGCCCCGACCTATGTTTTAGAAAATATTTTAATAAATTTATAAATAATAAATATAAATAATAAATAATGAATTTATCTTAATCAATAATTGATTAAGATTTCATGACTATATGTTTAAATTAAATTTAAAATTAGGACTAGCTTTAGGAGCAATGACCTTAATGCTTAGCGGTTGCTCTTTTACCCTTAACTCTAACCAGGGAGTAGAAAGCAATTTGCCGGATGGCGGCATCTACGTTTCGACGAATCGCGGCGACACCTGGAAACAGATGGCCACGGTTCCAATTATTAGCGGTACAAAAAGTTTAGTTTACACCGATGTCAGTTCCTTAGTGATGGACCCGAGTGATAGCCGGGCGGTTTATTTTGGAGCGCGTGATTTGGGTTTATACTATACTTATAATATTGCTGAGGGTTGGCGGGAAGACGCGATGTTTGCTAAAGTGACCGTTAACGACATCAAGGTCGATCCGAAAGATAAATGCACAATTTATGTGGCCGCTGGCAATAAATTATTTCGCTCAACCGATTGCAGCCGCAGTTTTGAACAAATTTATTTTGATAATAATACCGGGGTTACTTTAAATTCAATCGTAATTGATCAGTATAATCCCAAGAATATTTACCTGGGCACTTCGCGCGGGGAAATCATAAAAAGTGTTGACAGCGGCGCCTCTTGGCGAACAATCCAGCGTTTAATTAATGAGGGGGTTAACGAACTGGTTATTAATCCGTTAGATAGCCGACAATTTTTTATCGCTTCGACCAAAAGTAATATTTTTAGTTTTAATTCCGGTACCAATACTAATGCCAGCACCACTACGACTACGGCCGATATTGAAAAAAACTTTTCTGTGGATAATTGGCTGGCTTTAACCGATATTTTAAAAAGCTCTGGCCTTAAAGGTAGCTTCAAGGAATTATTATTTTGTCCGGCCGACCCGAAAATCTTTATAGCGACGGATAAGACTCTCCTGCGCTCTTCCGATAATGGTTTGACCTGGGAAAATATTAATTTAATTCCTTCCGAAAAAGATGCGGTGATCAACGATATCGTGGTTAATCCGAAAAATTGCGGGGAAATTTATTATGTAACTAATACGACTTTTTATCGTTCGCTTGATGGTGGCGTTACTTGGACAACCCGTAAATTGCCAACAACGCGCGCCGGTTGGAAAATGTTAATTGACTGGAGTAATGGTAATACTCTATACTTAGGAACGAAAAAGTTAGAGCAAAGCAATAGTATTCAACAGCCAAAATAAATATATGAATCAATATCTAGCCAACAAGCAATTAGACTTTAGCCAAGCTTTGGAATTTTTCAAAAAAGAGATCGCCACTCTTCGCACTGGTCGGGCTAATCCGGCGGTTTTAGAGGGCGTTCAAGTTGAGGCTTATGAAATCATGAACCCGGTTAATGCCGTCGGTAATATCAGTGTCACCGACGCGCGCAGTATTATTATCGTTCCCTGGGATAAGAGCGTTCTAAAGAATATTGAAAAAGCGATTATTGAAGCGAATTTAGGGCTTGGCGTGGTTAACGAGGGCGATAAAATTCGTTTAAGCGTCCCAGCGCTAACCGAAGAGAACCGTAAAGAATTAGCCCGGCGACTGAGCGAAAAAATGGAAAAAACTCGAATTTCTTTGCGTCAGGCTCGGGACGAAGTAAAGTCAAAGATCGAGGCCGCTTATATAGCTAAAGAAATCAGCGAAGACGATAAGTTTCGCTTCATTAAAGAATTGGATGAATTTGCGACTAAGAAGAATGACGAGTTAAAAAGTGTTAAAGAAAGAAAAGAGCAAGATATCATGGAAATTTAAAACAAGTTCTATTAAGGTAATGGAAATTTAAATTTTTGTAGGCCCCTCTAAATATTATTTATGTTATTTACGATTATTATATTCGTTTTGGTTTTGTCAGTTCTAGTTT
>JAPLVX010000111.1:1810-4632 GCA_026396945.1 Candidatus Falkowiibacteriota bacterium | reverse complement strand
TGAGTATCGTCTCTTTAAAATTGAAGAGGCACCGGCCGGAGATGATGAACGGGCTCTCAGCGAAATGTTATTGCGCCGTTTTAAACATTTAGATTGGCGTCAGCCGGATATTATTATGATTGACGGCGGTAGCCCGCAAATAAGTTTCTTGAGTAAAGTTTTTAAGAGAAATAATATTAATATTCCGCTGGTTGGTATTTCTAAATTAGGCGGCGACCGCTTGGTCTATTCAAGCGGAGTCAATAAAAATTTTCGAGCCTTAACCGAGAATCTAAAACCGACTTTGTTAAAGTTAAGAGACGAAGCCCATCGTTTCGCTAATTACGGGCGGAAGCGGAGTCGACAATTTAAAAAGCCGCTTATCTAGTTTATCTAGTAAACGGCTTTTCGGCTAAGGTTTTTGAATGCCCCTAAAGGTATAACTTCTACTTATCAAGTTCTTCCAGAGCCCTTAAAAGCTCATTGAAGACGGATTTGATCTGGGGCGGGAAGGAGCAAATGATTCTCCTTTCTTCCAAGCCAGCGGCCTTAAGTTCAAGGGCATCCTGGGGTTCAGAACAAAGAGCCACAAAGTTCAAACCGACCTTTTTAGCGGCTTGATAGTCGGTTAAATTCGCTCCGAGGTAGAGAATATCGGACGGGCCATAATCTTGCCCTTCAACGCTACCGATATCTTTAATATGCTCCAAGAGGCGGAGAAAAAAAGTAGAATTTGGTCACCGATAATCCCGACCATTGAATCATCCCCCCGGAGGAGGCCAATTTCTTGGCTTTGTAGGGGGTGATACTGATGGTTCTTGAATAAATCAAGCCCAATATCAAGAATAACGAATTTTTTCATGATTTGCTGATTATTTTTGTTTGGAAAGAAAAAGGGTTTGTTTTTATGGTCAAATCCATTAATTAATTATTATTAAAGCACTTTTGGACGATAAAGTAAATTAGCGGCGAGTTGGCTCTCAATTTAACTCTTGACATATTTTTTAGATTTGTTATGATTAGAGCAATCAAATAGAGCCAAAGACAGCCAGCTTTTTAGGCTATAATATCCTAAATATAAGACTCGCCGAGGTAAAACCGATAAGGTTCGGGTTTTATTTATGTCTGTGGCTCCACAGATTTTTTTTATTTTAAAGTTAATATTCATCAGCTAATATATTTATAATCAATTAAATCAATATGACAAAATCAAAAATTCAAAAGCAAGAGATCCTAAGAACTTTAAGCGAAAAGATTAAGAAATCAAAATCAATTATCTTTGCCAGTTTTAATGCTTTGGAAGTTAAGGAAAACGAGGCCTTGCGGGCGAAATTAAGAGAGGAAAATGGCGAGTATTATGTGGCTAAAAAAACTTTAATGGATTTAGCTTTTAAAGATAAAAAAATTGCCGGCCTTAAAGTTAAGGGTTTTGATGGTAAGGTCGCGGCCATTTTTTCTTATAAAGACGAAGTCGCGCCAGCCAAAGTTATCTTTAATTTTAAAAAAGATAAGGAAGGGAAGATCGTTTTTTTGGGCGGAATTTTGAATGAAACCCTGCTTAGTTCGACTGAGGTGGAAAATCTGGCTAAATTACCAAGCAAATTAGAATTACAAGCGAAATTAGTTGGTTCTTTGAACGCCCCGATTTCCGGTTTCGTCACTGTTCTGGCCGGCAATCTTCGCGGACTTGTGACTGTTTTAAAAGCGATTGAAGAAAAGAAAGTTTAAAACAAAAAGAGAAAAAGTTTAATTAATTAATATAATAAATAATAATAAATTGCCCTCTCGGCTTAAATGAAGATAATTTAAACGGAGCGGCAAAAGAATAAAATTATGTCAGACGAAAAAAAAGAAGTTGCCGTGCCGGCCAAATTTCAAAAGTTAGTGAGCGAAATCGAAACCATGAGTGTTTTGGATTTAGCGGAATTAGTTAAAATTTTAGAAGAAAAATTTGGCGTCTCCGCTTCCGCTCCGGCCATGATGATGGCTGGCCCAGCCGCCGCGGTTGAAGCCGTGCCGGAGAAAGAAAGCTTTGATATTGAAATCACTGAAGCCGGCGCTAATAAAATTGCCGTGATTAAGGTTGTCCGCGAAATAACCGAAATGGGCTTGAAAGAAGCCAAGGATTTAGTGGACGCCGCTCCGAAGACGGTTAAAGAAGGTCTTAAAAAAGATGAAGCCGAAAGAATTAAAGCTAAATTAGAAGAAGCCGGCGCTAAAGTAACTTTAAAATAAAATTTTAAAGGAATAAATTGTTAGATAGCAAAAACCGCCTTGAGGGGCGGTTTTTGTATTTCGGGCGAGGACTTAATCAATAATTCAATTTAATTTTATAAACACTAGTATCATTTAAAACATAAGCTTCTTTAGTTCCTTCGTTGATTTCAATATCTTTTAGGGCCTCGAAAGCGGTCAGATCGAATTGGGCCAGGAATTGACCGGCTTTTAGATTCGGGCTGGCGACTTTGTTAAAAATAGCCAGGCGCTTGGAGCTTAGTTCAAAGACATAGAAATATTTAGCGCTGGTAATTAGTCGATTAGCGCTGGTAAAAGCGGGCACGACAATAGAAACACTTAAGTCTTGTTTTTTATTTCTATATAATTTTAGAATATTACCGTCGGCTTTTAAGACATAGATTGTGCCATCAATCGTGAGGCTATTGGTATTTTTTAAATCAACCGCTTCTTTCAGCCAGCTGGTCGGACTAGAGAAGGTATCGCCTTTCAAACCAAAACGGTAGATCTGATTAGCCTCGGAACTTAAAACATACAAGCCGCCGGCGTATAGTTTATAGTCATTTACATTGGCCTGAACGCCGGTTAAATCAATTTTTAGTAATTGT
>JAPLVX010000111.1:0-1793 GCA_026396945.1 Candidatus Falkowiibacteriota bacterium | reverse complement strand
TTTTAGTAATTGTCCGGTTTTAGTTTTTAGACCAACTTTCACTAATTGCTGGCCGTCTAAATAATATAAATTATTATTGTCAGCGCTGGGCTTGGCGAGATTGCTGGTATTGCCTAGACTAATAGTTGAACTGGCGCTGGTCTTGGGGTCAAAAATATAAACATCGTGATTTTTACTGTCCGCCAAATAAAGCTTTTGGTTGGAGAAAAGAATATTTTCCGGCTGAGCGGCCGAATTGATATTTTTGATATTGATAATTTCTTGACCGCGGTCGGTCTTGGTCAAATGCTGAATTTTTTCGGCCACGACTTTTATTTTCGCTTCCAGTAAACTATATTTAGCTTTTTCGGCTTTAGTTTTTTGGGGGAAGGTCTTTAATAATTCTTGGAGGTTGATCAGAACTTGTTTCGCCCCCTCTTCGTTGCCATATAATAAGTAAGAGTCAATTTGGCTTTGTTTATCGTCGATTTGACTGACTAAATTATCAAATTTAGCCTGCGTATCACGATTATGATTATTAATACGGGTATAAATTAAGCTGGCGATGAGAATCAGAAGACAGACGCCTAAAATAAGCATTAAACTCCGTTTTTGCTGAGTTAAACTCTTAAATTTATTTTTAAAATTTTGACCGAATTGTTTGGTAAAGAGGCTGGAAAATATTAAAACAAAATTCTGCAAGGCATTTTTAATTGGCGGCCAAAGGGAAATTGTTTTTTTACGGCCAAATATTTTATCTTTAATTAAAAAGGGTTCGCGTAAATTAGGGCTGGTTCTAGGACTAAGAGGTAGAGGGTTTTGATTACCACGATTTTCGGCCATGACTTCTTGACGGCTAATTTTTAGGCTGGACTGGACTGGTGGCTTAATTTTGGGCCAGAGGCTTTTTATTATTCGGTTTAGGCCGCGGGTGGTTTTTTTGAAGCTAATTATTCCGGCCGGGCTGAGCATTTTTTCAGTCTTGGCTTCAGTGTAATTAAGATTAGAAATTGAGGACTGGGCGGAAACATTGGTTTCATAAACTTCACTCTCCATCAGATCTTGGCCGTAGGAATTTTTTATAATAATGCCCAGGAAGGGAACATAGGAATTAATGGCTGCTAAAGTATTTTTAATCTGTTCGGCGGCGACAATTGGCGGTAGCTTCGTTATGATAGTGCTTAATTCTTTAGGGGATAAATATTCCGGTAAGGCTTCGTTGGTAAAAATGAAATAAGAGTTTAAAGGAATTTCACCGCTAACGACCGAAGAGAAAAATTTAGGCTCATTAATTAAGCCGTTTTTATGATTGCTTTTAATTTCTTCTTCGTTGCCAGACTCGACATTGCTAACGGCAAATTTATCTTGACGGGGATAAATTAATAAAGCTTTATTTTTGCCCAGGCTAGAAAAATATAATTTATTTTCGTAAACTACGCCCACGGTCAAATCGGCGGAGTATTGGGAAATTTTTACTTTCTCTTCATTAATAAAATCAACTAAACTTTTATTGGTTTTAGTTAAAACCGATTCAAAAATATTCTCGACTCTAATCGTTTCCACTTTTTGGCGAAGCAGAATTTTTTCATCGCCGTAATAATCAGCGTTAATCGTGTTAATTAAAAAGCTAAGGATTTTTTCCGATTCCACCCGCTTGCCTTTTATCTCCGCTAGTACAAAAAGACGACCAGCTAAGCTTTCTTTTAAAGCATCCGGTTGGGCAATAAAAACCCGGTTAATAGTATTGGTGGCTTTACCGGAATTAAGGATCAGCGAGGCAATTTTATAATGCATAATTAAAAGCCAAAAAAACC
>JAPLVX010000042.1 GCA_026396945.1 Candidatus Falkowiibacteriota bacterium | reverse complement strand
AAATTAAAAAAATCGGCGTTAGGATTATTCGCTTGTTCGCTATTATCGCCGATGAGTATTTTATAGTCTGTTTTTAAATATAAGAGGGCTTTAATTAAGCTCGGCCAAAATTCTGGCAGATATTTGGCCGTCAGCTCATTATAAGTTAAAACCCCGACCCCTAATTTCATAAAATTAAACAATCATTTTTCCGTCCAATTTTTCTTTAGCAAAGTTCTGCGCCCGAAGTAAACTATCAAAAGTGCCGGCATCCAACCACTCACCGTTAACCATGGCGACTTCTAGCTCCCCTTTCTCTAGATAAATATTATTGACGTCGGTAATTTCTAATTCGCCCCGCGGGCTAGGCTTCATATTCTTAACAATTTCTATAACTCGACTATCATAAACATAAAGTCCGGTAACCGCGTAATTACTTAAATATTCTTGGGGTTTCTCCACTATTTTCAAAGCTTTATGGCTATCATCAAAACTGACTACGCCAAAACGTTCCGGATCAGGAACGTGTTTGGCGAAAATCTTAGCCCCACTTTTGAAATTCTTGATTTCTTCGGAAAAATTATCCTCAAAAATATTATCTCCCAAAATCATAGTCACATTTTCGTTATCAATAAAATTCTCGCCGATAATAAAAGCCTGGGCCAAACCCTCGGGCTTATCTTGGATCTCATAGGTAAATTTAACGCCAAACTCTTTACCGCTACCGAGGAGATTGAGGTAATCGCCGGCTCTTTCCGGAGCGACAATAATTAGAATCTCTTTAATGCCGGCTTTAATCAAGGTATCTAGGGGATAATAAATCATCGGTCGATTATAAATCGGCAGAAGCTGTTTGCTAGTAATTTTAGTTAGGGGGCGGAGGCGTGTGCCTGAACCGCCGGATAAAATAATGCCACGCATAAATTTATTGTAAATATTCTTTTAAGGCTTCGCGATAATTTCGCAAAGGTTTTAACTTGGTATTTTTTAAAATTGAATATTTGGGCCGACGCGCCGGTCGAGCCAAGGCTTCGCTAGATAAAGCTTTTATATTTATAGATAATTTTTTTAATTTAAACAAATCAAACGCTGCTTGATACCAAGTAAGCGCTCCGGGGTTAACAATATGATAAATTCCAGTCGGAGCTTTAGATATTATTAATTCAGCGGTCGCCTGGGCTAAATCGGGAGTATAAGTAAAACAACTTACTTCCTCATCGACCACGTCAAGTTCATCTTTAGTTTGAGCTAGGTTTGGCATAAGCGCTTAAACCCTGGGGACCAAATAACTTAGAGGTCCTGATCAAATAATATTTTTTAGCTTTAGTAATTAATTCTCTTTCTCCAGCTAATTTGCTATCGCCATATTTATTAAGCGGATCAGGAATATCGGCTTCGCTAAACTCCTGCTTCTCTAGGGATCCGCTAAAAACGTAATCGGTAGAATAATGGACAAGCAAGGCTGGCTGTTCTGCTAAAACGGACACTAAATCGCGGTTAAGCTTCAAAGCTAAATCATAATCAGCCGCATTAATCTCGCAATTATCGACCATATTATAAGCGACAGCATTAACGATAACGTCTGGCTTTAACTCCAAAATTTTCTCTTTTAACAAAGGGAAATCTAAAAAATCAAATTCAGTTCTATCCCAGC
>JAPLVX010000079.1:1180-2327 GCA_026396945.1 Candidatus Falkowiibacteriota bacterium | reverse complement strand
TGGTGATTTGGAAAATTTATACCGACAACTGGATAGTATAATCTCGGAATTAGAAAAATAATCTAAAATTTAAAAAGGAGGAGTACTAAATTAGTGCTTCTTTTATTATCTTAAAAATATGGATAATCGTTCAGGAAAATTCATTGTGATTGACGGCACCGACGGCGCCGGCAAAACCACACAATTAAACCTATTAGCGGCTAAATTAAAAACTGAGGGTTATGCGGTGGCGATAGCTGATTTCCCACAATATAACACTAAGTCCGGCGGCCTAGTTGAGGAATATTTATCCGGAAAATATGGCGGAGCGGATGAGGTTGATCCTTATAAAGCCTCGGTTTTCTACGCGGTTGATCGTTATGATGCTAGTTTTAAAATTAAACGTTGGCTCCAGGAGGGAAAAATTGTTCTCGCCAACCGCTATGTCAGCTCTAATATGGGGCATCAGGGCGGTAAATTCGAGAATCCGCTGGAAAGAAAAGTGTTTTTTAATTGGTTGTATGATTTAGAATATCGAATGTTCAATATTCCTAAACCGGACCTATCAATTATCCTGCACGTGGAAGCGGCCATCGCCCAGCAGTTAGCGCAAAGAAGGAAGCGCGAAGATTGGATTGGAAAAACCAAAGATATTCATGAGGGCAATTTGTCTCATCTCCAAAAAGCGGAACAAATTTATTTAGAAATTGCTAGAGATTTTCCTGATTTCAAGCTAATAAAATGCACTAACCGGGGCGAACTATTAAAACCTGACGAAATCCATTATTTGGTTTGGATCTATATCAAACGCCTGATAAACATCGGCACTTACCAGAAGCCGCACGGTTTAGAGCCAATTGCCGATATTATCACTAAAAATCATCGCTTAGCAGACAAAATAGATAATCAAATGTCCGCCGCTTATAAACCCCCATTAGTGAATGATTTAAAAATAAAAAAACTAAATGATTGGCTAAATGTTTCAAGAGAAAGCGACACCCCGATCAATATCGCGATCAAAGAAGAAATGTCCATTCCGACATCCCCGGCACCGTCTGAACCAATAGCAAAAACAGTAGCCATAATATCAGGGGCTGAGAAAGGTGATATTTCCCCAGAACCTGGCGCGCGTTTAATCTTAAAGGCGCAAAAAATCCACCCGGGGGCT
>JAPLVX010000079.1:0-1153 GCA_026396945.1 Candidatus Falkowiibacteriota bacterium | reverse complement strand
CCAAAGAGCATCATCGTAATGCCGGCTTTGATCTTTATGCCAATGATTACTATTCAATCCCGCCCTACCAGCAAGCTCTGATTTCCACCGGAATAAAAATAAAAATTCCGGTCGGCTTTGTCGGGCTTATTTGGGACAAAAGCGGTCTGGCGAATTTTGGTTTCAAGGTTATGGGCGGCGTGATTGATGCTAATTACCGTGATGAGGTAAAAATAATTTTTAAAAATCTAAGTGAAGATATCTATCATATTATTCCCGGTCAAACCATTGCTAAACTTTTAATTCAACCGATTGCCGACCCGGACTTGGTTGAGCATGAAGTCGAAATATAAATTATGATTTCTTATAGATAACCGAACTAAAAAATAAGATAAGCAAACACCGCCAAGAGCCATAACTTTACAATTTAGCTTAAATATAGGAAAATAGAAGAATAAGACTATAAACAATAAGCTATAAAATTATGTGGCCTTTTCCTCGAATGGCGCCGGAGGCAGAATCGTATCTGGGCCAAATTAAATCTGATTTTAGCCCGTCGCTAGACAAAAAAAACGATCTCGATAGCGAACCGGATCTAAATCCTGAAGAACAAGAACAATACAAACAATTAATCCGAGACCTGAAAGAAAAAACTCTGCCGGAAGATCAGCAAGAATTTGCTGAAGCCGACAAAAATAAGATTGAAAAGGGCGGGCACAATATTACTTATTCGGCCGCCAATATTTCCGAAGGTATTCCTTCGGTTCATTTAGCTTATACTTATAATGCCCTTGACGAAACCTTCCCGGAAAAAGATGGCCAATGGAAATTAAGCCAAGCGAGAAAATTAGCCTATCTTCTCAAAACGAAAAAATATAAAAATTAGCCAATGGATTACGATGTAATTATCGGTCTGGAAATCCACGCCGAATTAAAAACTAAATCAAAAATGTTTTGCGCTTGCAATAACGACTCTTTAAACAAGCCGGCTAATTCTTGTGTTTGCCCGATTTGTTTAGGACACCCCGGAACTTTGCCGGTCCCGAATAAAACCGCCATTGAATGGACAATCTTGACCGGCCTAGCTTTAAACTGTACTATTAACCGTTTGTCTAAATTTGACCGCAAAAATTATTTTTACCCCGACCTGCCTAAGGGTTACCAAATTTCTCAA
>JAPLVX010000074.1:9016-10689 GCA_026396945.1 Candidatus Falkowiibacteriota bacterium | reverse complement strand
GGCCGATGGTCAAGATAAAAGATGATCCGCGCGTCACTGGGCTTGGTAAATTTATTCGTCGTTGGAGCCTAGACGAACTTCCGGAATTATTTTTAGTTTTTATTGGTCGGATGAGTCTAGTCGGCCCGCGGCCACATTTGCCGGAAGAAGTGGCTAAGTATGAAAATAATCACAAGAAAACTCTGACTATTAAACCGGGCATTACCGGTTTAGCCCAGATTTCCGGTCGCAGCGATTTGCTGTTTGAAGAAGAAGTTAAATTAGACATTTATTATATTGAGAATTGGTCCTTAATGTTAGATTTTTCTGTTTTGTTTAAAACCCCCTTGGCGGTTTTAAAACATCGCCAGACCGAATAGCTTATACTATTTGTTAAGCGCTCGTGATATTTAAGTGTCACCAGACTAAATAGATTTAGTTATTTAATTGATAGTTTTTAGATTTTAATTATTTTTTATGCCAGTTGCCTTAATCCACGATCATTTAGCCCAAGACGGTGGGGCCGAAAAAGTCCTCAAGGTTTTTACGGAAATGTTTCCGGCGGCGCCGATCTATACCTTGCTTTACGAAGCCAATAACGCGACCAAATATGCCCGGAAAATAGAGACCTCCATTATTCAAAAATTGCCCGGCGGGGTTAAACATTATCAATGGTATTTACTCTTTATGCCGTTGGCGGTTGAGTTTTTTGACTTACGCTCCTATGACCTAGTTATTTCCGATACCAGTTCTTTCGCCAAAGGAGTTATCACCTTGCCCGATACTTTACATATTTGTTATTGCCATACCCCGACCCGCTATCTCTGGAGCGATACTCATCAATACATTAATGAGCTTAAATATAATAAATGGTTTAAGAAATTAATTTCTTTAGTCTTAAACCGCTTGCGAATTTGGGATTATAACGCCGCCCAGCGAGTTGATTTATTTATTGCCAACTCTCATACTGTTCAAAAGAGAATTACTAAATATTATCGCCGCGAATCAGTGGTGATTTATCCACCAGTGGAGACTGATAAGTTTTACATTTCAGACTTAAGTTTGCGTAAGCCTGAGGAACAATATTTTTTAATCGGTTGTCGTTTAGCGCCTTATAAGCGAGTGGATGTGGTGATTACTGCTTTTAAATTATTAGGTAATGATTATAAATTGAAAGTTTTTGGCGATGGTGTCGACTTAAAAAGACTTAAGAAAATTACCGGCGACGCTAAAAATATTGAATTTTTAGGTCGCGTTGATGAAAAGCAAAAAGTTAAATTATTCAGCGAAGCCTTAGCTTTTATTAACCCGCAAGAAGAAGATTTTGGTATTACCCCAGTCGAATCAATGGCGGCCGGCCGCCCAGTAATTGCTTACCAGAAAGGCGGGGCGACGGAGACAATTATTGAGGGTAAAACCGGCCTATTCTTTAAAGAGCAGACTGCCCTGGCTATTAAAGAGGTAATCAGTGATTTTAAAAATCATCATTGGGATAGTGAGGCTATAAAGAAACATGCCGACCAGTTTTCCGTGGAAAATTTTAAAAATCAGATTAATAAATTTATTGATGATAATAAGAAACAATAAAAATAAAAAAGTTTTAGTGGCCATGCCTGGCGGGGTTGATTCGTCAGTGGCGGATAAAATCTTAAAAGACCAGGGCTAACAAGTAACTGGGATTTTTTTAAATTTTT
>JAPLVX010000074.1:0-8991 GCA_026396945.1 Candidatus Falkowiibacteriota bacterium | reverse complement strand
TTGAGTTCAGCGGCCGGCCGGGAAGTTGGCCCCGATAATAAATGTTGTTCTCTTGAAGCCATGCTCGACGCCAAAGCCGTGGCCGCTAAAATCGGAATTGAATTATTTACTTTTGATTTTAAAGATAAGTTCAAACTCAAGGTCGTCGATAATTTTTTAGCCGAATATGCCTCGGGTCGAACGCCTAATCCTTGCATTATCTGTAATCGGGAGATAAAAATCGGAGGACTGCTTAAATATGCGGCCAGCCTCGACTTCGATTATGTCGCCACCGGCCATTATTTAAAACTAAAAAAACTTGGTCGAACTTATCGTTTATATAAAGCGACCGATAAAAATAAGGATCAATCGTATTTTTTATATACTTTCAATCAGGAGCAATTAAGCCATCTATTGTTTCCCCTCGGTAATTATCAGAAACCGCGGGTGAGGGAATTGGCCAAAAAATATAAATTGCCCACAGCGGAGAAAAAAGAAAGCCAGGAAATTTGTTTTATCCCCGGGCGTCATCATAATGATTTTTTGCGTCGGCATTTAAGCTTGAAACCGGGACTGATAAAGGTTTTACCAACCGGTAAAGTCATCGGCAAGCACGAGGGTTTGGCCTTATATACTATTGGTCAACGTCGCGGTTTAATTGGCGGTACCGGTCCTTATTATGCCGCTAAATTTGATGTTAAAAACAATATTCTGTATGTTGTGAAAAATTTTAATGATCCAATTTTATATAAAGACTGCTTGAGGGCGAGCGGTGTCAATTGGTTAAGATCGCTGAAATTTCCTTTAAATTGTGAGGCAGTTATCCGCTATCGCCATCCAGCTGTTGAATGTCAGATAATTAAAGAGGGCGAGAAGTATGAAGTTAAATTTAAAAAGCCACAACGCGCCGTCACCCCGGGGCAGAGCGTAGTTTTCTATAAGGGCCAGGAAGTTTTGGGGGGCGGGATTATTAAAAGTTAATTAAAATATTAGATATTTATGTATTTAAAAAGAGGTCATTTTTGACCTCATTTTTTATTTAGATTCTTCTTCCCGAGTCGATAGATAAATGTAGGATATCGCCAAAGAACTTTTCAACGAGGGCGAGCTCTCGGTCAAGACCTTGTTCAGCTCCTTTTTTCATATCTTCTGGGACAAGAGCGTTTTTGCAACGAGAAAGCGCTTGTTCTAAATTTACAGAAAACATTTTGTCGAGGACTTGGCAGGACAGTAGGTTCGAAGGATCACAACGGAAATAGACTTTGTTTTTATCAGTTGTTTCCTGAAAAAGGGTGTTGTTATTTAGTTTGCGTCTCAGGTCCGTCAGACAGAGTCTAGCTATTGGTAAACTAGTACCATTAATTATCAATGTATCACTTTCAGTCATAACAGTTGTATTTAAAGGTTGGATATTTAATGAACAATTAATATTGAATATTAATGTTTTATTTGTTATATGTCAAGATATAAATAAACTTTTATTTCCTTGTATCAATTGAGTTTATTTCTGTGCTATAATATTTTTTTACATATTTTATTTAATCTCTAAAAATTATGCCCCAGCAATTGCCCGACGTCTTTAAACGGATTCAAGATCAGAGGAAAGAACAACGCGACTTAAAAGCAATTTATCGCGACGCTTTATCGACTAATGGCGAATATCAAAGCGTTAAAGAAGAAATTGAGGCTTTAAAGCTTCGTAAAAAGAAAATTGAAATTTCCGTTCAAGATAGTTTTAAAGAAGAATTTAATAAATTAGAGGGTTTAAAATTAAATATCGCCGGCGATAATCAGCTTCTAAGCGATTTGGCTTTAAACCAAATTATGTCCGGCGAAACAATTAGAATCGTGGATGAAAATAAAGTTGAATATGACCCGGTTTTTACGGTTAGATTTAAGAAAGCGAATTAAATTAATTATTAAAGACTAATTGAAAAACCGTCGGCATTGTCCGGCGGTTTTAAAAATGTTTGTGAATCTTTCTATTTCAAGACTTCCACGTGATCAATTTGATTTTTTTGATCAGTCCATTTATCAATTACGTAGGCCAGCTTAAAAAGGAGAAGCGATAAAACTATATTTACGACGGCAATTTTCCAGGCAAAATCGAAAGAAAGTACTGGCCAGATAAATATCCAGGAAAAAAATAGGTTAGCAATGAACATGGATAATATCATGGCCGGTTTTGTTTTTGATGGTTCGCTATCAAATTCTCCCCGGAATCTATAACAAACTTTTCCCAGCATATATCCATAAACAGCCGGGCCAATTAGGGGAATGATGCAAAACCAGATGGCTAAAAATGAAAAAAGGGTTGTCATTAATAATAATATGGTCGTTTTCATGGTTTAGATTTTTAAAATTAATAATTAGCTCGATGATTAAATCAATCTAAATTTAGAAAAACTTAATCATCGATCCAATCATTTTTATTTTTAATGATCTATATTTTTTTGATATTATCACTATTTTATATTACTGTCAATAGCCAAAATTATTATTTTTAAAAAGAAGGTTTTTAGCCTTCTTTTTAGTACCGCGGGAGGGACTCGAACCCTCATGAAGTCTCCCCCACACGATTTTGAGTCGTGCGTGTCTACCAGTTCCACCACCGCGGCTTAATATCTAAAATTATCAAATATTAGCGCTACCGCCAATATTATTTTAACTATAATAAATCAGCGTTAAATTGTCAAAGATTTTATTTTAAGTTATAATAAATTTAGATTTATATGGCTAAAATAATTTCCATCGTTAATCAAAAGGGTGGAGTGGGGAAAACTACCACCGCCGTTAATTTAGGCGCCTATTTATCTTACTTAGGTAAGAACGTTTTATTAGTCGACATTGACCCGCAAGCCAACGCTACCTCCGGTCTAGGAATTGATCATAAAAATTTGGAGCACGGCATCTATGAAGCTCTTCTGGGTCATAAACCGATTACCGACATTATTAAAAGAACCGTGCAGAGCACTTATCATATCGCGCCCGCGACTTTATCATTAGCCGGTGCCGGTGTAGAAATGGTATCTTTGGATAACCGAGAATTTCTCTTGGCCAACATCTTAGAAGAGCTTAAACACGATGGTCCGCCCTCTTTGGGCTTATTAACCGTTAATAGTTTAGTCGCTTCCGACGAAGTTTTAATTCCGATTCAGAGCGAATATTTTGCCTTAGAAGGTTTAAGCCAATTACTAGAAACGATTGCGCTCGTGCAGAATAATCTTAAGCCGAAGTTGGGCATCATGGGGGCCGTCATTACCATGTTTGACCGGCGCAATAAATTATCCGAAGCGGTCATGGAAGAATTATATAAATATTTCCCTAATCGAATTTTTCGCTCGGTTATTCCGCGCAGTGTCCGTTTGGCTGAAGCGCCGAGTTACGGCCGGTCAATTTTACATTATGACCCGAAATCTAAGGGTGGTCGCGCTTATGAAAATCTAGCTAAAGAGATTATTGGTCTAGAAAAATAAAAATAATGTTAAAAATTAAAGTTTCCACTTAAATTTAATTTTACTTAAATCATATGCCTAGCGGCGGTTTGGGTCGAGGACTTAGTTCCTTAATCCCCAAAAAAACAGTTAATTACGATCCGGCTAATTCCGAGGACGTTTTTGTTTTAGACGACAGCCGGGAAAAATTAATTCGAATTTCTCCCGATCGAATTGACTTTAATCCCTATCAACCGCGCCAGGATTTTTCCGAAAACGCCTTAAATGATTTGGTATCTTCAATCCGGGAGCAGGGGATTATTCAGCCTTTGCTCGTAACCAAAAATAACGGTCGTTTTGAATTAATCGCCGGGGAACGTCGTTTGCGAAGTGCGCGAATTCTCGGCTTAAAAGAAATTCCCGTAATCGTGAGAGAAGCCAATGAACAGAAAAAATTAGAAATCGCTTTGATTGAGAATTTGCAACGGGAAGATTTGAATCCGATTGAAACCGCCTTGGCTTATCGTCGCTTAATTGAGGAATTTTCAATCAGTCAAGAAGAAGTAGCTAGCCGGGTCGGTAAAGCGCGACCGAGCGTGACTAATTCTTTAAGGCTTTTAAATCTCCCAGCCGAAATTCGCCAAGCAATTGCCGAGAAAAGAATAACTGAAGGCCATGCCAAGTATTTATTGGGCCTAGAAGGTGAAGCCAAACAGCTTAATGTTTTTAAAAAGATTTTACGCAATAATTTAACCGTGAGCGAGACCGATAAGGTAATTAAAACCTTAGGTGGGACTAAAAGTGCGCGGCCTAAAAATTATGCTGATCAAAACCGGGGAGAGAAGCTAGCTTCGCTTCTCGGTACCAAAGTAGAAATTAAGCGCCAGGGTGCTAAAGGGAAATTGATTATAGATTTTAATAGTGAAGAAGAATTGAATGGGATTATTGATAAAATTAATGGTTCAAGCTAGTTTTTATTATTTTCCAAACTTGAAAATAAAGAAAGATCAAACTTGGCGTTTGATTTTTTTAAAAAGCCCGCTCCTATTATTGGAACGGGCTTTGCTATCTTACTATCTTAATAAAGAACTCTTGGTTTAATCAAGCAACCTGGGCCGGGAGATATAGGGGCACCTTTCATTGAAAAGGCTCCAGATATCTTTCAGGGTTTGAAAGAATTGCTTAATTTTGGTAGCGACATAAACCAGGACGCGCCAGCTGAGAATGAAGGGAAAACAGATACCGATAAAGAAATTTTTTATTCTTCGTTTAAATCTCTGGTAAGAAGTCCTGTCCGCTTCAATTTTCTCAATCGCTTCAGTAACCGACAGGCCAGAGATAATCAGCTGCAGGATTTTTATAATCTCATCTTCGTCTTCCGCGTTGCCCCTGATTACAGCTTCTTCTGTTTTCATGATGTCTAAAATTTCCCGGCTACCCTTATCGACTAAATTTTCTGCCAGGTTCAGACGGAGTTTGGAGCTGTGTGGGAAAAATGCCCAACCAAGGCTATGAATTAAATCAATTGTGTCCCAGCGGTCTTTATGCTCCATCGCTCCGAGCCATTTACTTCTGAGAATTCGAGCAATGAAATTCTTGCTATTTAGGCTGCCAATTTCCTCCCGCATTTTATAAGCAAAATTTAGGGCCAGCTCTCTTTCGTCGATATTACCAGGGTTTACTTGGTCTAGCATGATCAAGGAAAAGCCGAGTAATAATAAGATGAAGGCGAGAGAAAGAGCGGGCAGCAAACCGGAAAACAAAAGCTCTAAACCGCCAAGCTGGTAAAACATCACCGCAAAAACAACGAAGGTCAAGGTAAAAAAACCTTTGATTAACCAAACGAAAAGTTTCTGATAGCGGGCAAACCTTTTTTCGTCATTTAGGAATAATCCATAGAAATAAGCAAAAATGGCGACGAAAACAAGAGTGCAGATAAACCAGTTGGAGAAAAGCAGGTTATCGGTATACCAGCTCCAAATTGAAGTTGCCAAGTCCACAAAGAAATTAACGACAATTTTTGTCAGATACTTATCAAATAGGATTAGCAGCGGGGCGGCCACCGAGAGATGGAGAATGAACCTTGCAAAAGCGGGGATGTCACTGTATTCAAAGAGTGGATCGGAGCCGACAATGCAGGTCAGGAAAAAGAAGACGTAAAATAGAATCGCTAGGGCCACGAGCACGGATAGAAAGGCCCCGATTAATGGTGATAAATGAATAACCAGGAAACCAAAGGCGTAACCGATGCCGTAAATTATTACGCCCAAAACAAATATTGTCGCCATAATGCCGATGGTAGCGCCGATTGCCTTTACCGTTTTTGAGCAATTTTTCAGCCCAGCCTTTATCAGGCGAATAATGGCGACCAAGGTCCAAATAATCAGGGGCAGGGCAAAGATTGCCGCTAGCCAAGCTTCTTTGGGAAATCCCTTAGCGATTAGCACTCCGGTTATTATCAGCGCAATCGGCGACATAATCCAAAAGCTGGCGTGCGAGATAAAAGTCGCCCAAAAGCCTGGGCAGATGTGAGTTTTTAACTGAACATCTTTATTCGGGTAAAAGGCGTAGTTTGAGCGGGCGCGCTTGTAAAGCCACCAGTATTTTCCATCTTCCTGGTTCACGATAAAATCGTTTATGTGTTCCTTGATGGACAGAAAGCGGGTGAATTTTTGGTTCGTTATTTTGGTGTCATCATCATTGCCCTTGGGGTAAAGACTGAAACCAAAATCCAGTGAAAGGAGGTTAAAGGCATAGGCGCCCTTGCTTTGATGATTGCGCGGGCAATGGTCGTAGTCTTCCTGTAAAAGTTTTTCTGCGGTTGTGGCACCGAAAAATATTTTTACCCGGTCGCGGAAACTTTTTTTGAGTACGCGCGGCATTCTCGGTTCGTGTTCGGCTCCGAAAAGGTCGTCATAGTTTTTTTTGATCGCCTTTATCTGTTCGGGGTTGAGTCGCCTCAGGCAGGATTCAAAAGACATAAAGTCAATATTCTCGCGCCAGAGAAGTTTGCGCCAGACGCTCGGTGGCAAGGATTCAATCATGGCAACGATTTCTACCTGGCGATTTTCATAGGCGAGATCTTCGTATTCCAGGACGTAAGAAGTGAGTTCTCTCATCTCAAACATATTTACATATGCCTCCCTTAAAAATTTCCAGAAAATTAAGCCGATGGCCATTGATCTTTGTGTTTTTGACAATTCCTTTTTTTTTTTTTGCTTCTTAGTACTTTTATTGTTGGTTTTTTCATTGTTTTCTATTTGTGGTTAAAGTAATTATTAGGTTTTTTGAAGTCCCCACTATTTAGGAAGCTCAAAAAACCTAATAATTCCCCAATAAAACCATAGTTGTCAAAGACCTAGATGACTGGAAATAGTAGCATTATGGTATGGTTTTGTCAATAGACTGCCCGGGATACTTAATTTACTATAGCTTAATTAACTTTACTAGCACTCAATTAAAAGAGGGGCCATCTTGCGACAGCCCCTTTTCGATCTCGGGCAGTGGTTTTGACCACAGAATTTTAGTTTTTAGGCAGTGGTTTTGACCACTCAAAAGCTTCGGTACATGTAGCTTCGGAGTTTGCTACGGAAGCAAACCGGCAACGCTAGAATCATGTTTGGTGGTGTAACCTTAGCTATAAGCCTGGGTTTTCCCTCTAGGCTCTTATAGAACGGGATATTAGCCATGTATCATGCCAATTAAATAGCTAAATCCTTCATCAGCTCGAGCCGGCCCTTGATCATCCTCAAATCTAAATGTATGAAAGAACAATTATAATTTTATCACCGTGATATAATTTGTCAATTTAGACGCCAGGCTAGGGCTAATTTACTTTTCGTCTATATTTTTTTAGTTGCCAAGCGCCTAGGCTTGTACTAAAATAGTAAAGTAAATTTAAACTTTTTTTAAACATTTTTTAAGACCGCAATAGAGTCATAGCAAGCTCAAATTAAGCTCATAATCCATGTCTTTTGTCCATCTTCATAATCATACTCATTATTCCTTGCTCGACGGTTTAACCAAAATCGACGAGCTGGTTAACTATGTCAAAGAGCAGGGCTCGCCGGCAATTGCGATTACTGACCACGGAACAATGTATGGAGTAGTTGAGTTTTACGAAAAATGTAAAAAGGCCGGCCTTAAACCAATTATCGGCGTGGAAGCTTATTTGGCGCCGGGATCGCGCCACGATAAAAATACCCGCAGCGACGCGCGCAGTTTCCATTTGCTTTTGCTCGCCAAGAACAATATTGGTTATAAAAATTTAATTAAATTAACTTCAGTCGCTCATTTAGAGGGTTTCTATTATAAGCCGCGAATCGATTGGGAACTACTTAAAGCGCATAGCGAGGGCTTGATTGCTTGCACCGCTTGTCTGGCGGGCGAGATCCCGCGCCTAATTATGGCCGATAAATTAGAAGAAGCGACCAAGCGAGCCCAAGAGTATAATAACCTTTTCGGCCAAGGAAATTTTTATTTGGAAATAATGCAGCACCCGGAATTAGACGATTTAAATAAAGTAAATCCCGCTTTGATTAAAATGTCAGCCGAACTGGGCATTC
Source organism: Candidatus Falkowiibacteriota bacterium (assembly GCA_026396945.1). Taxonomy (GTDB): domain Bacteria; phylum Patescibacteriota; class Patescibacteriia; order Patescibacteriales; family UBA12465; genus JAPLVX01. The sequence continues at coordinate 1,013 of JAPLVX010000074.1, read as the reverse complement.
CGCTGGTAGCAACAAACGATAGTCATTATTTGAAAAAAGATGATGCTGAGGCCCAAGATATTTTATTATGTTTACAAAATAAAAAGAAAATTCAAGATACTGATCGAATGAAGATGGAAGGCGATTATTCGGTTCGTCCTAATCATGAAATGATTGAATCGTTTAAAGATATCCCAGGGGCAGTCGAGAATACTTTGAAAATTGCTGAAATGTGTAATGTTGAAATTGAACTGGGCAATACTCAATTACCTCATTTTGAAGTCCCCGCCGGCTATGATGGTAATTCTTATTTAAAGGAATTATGTGATAACGGCCTCAAGAAACGTTATCCAAAATTAAATAAGGAAGAATTAAAACCGATTAAAGAACGGCTTAATTATGAGTTATCGGTCATCGCGAAAATGGGTTGGCCCTCTTACTTTTTAATTGTGGCCGACTTTGTTAATTGGGCTAAAGATAATAAAATCGTGGTTGGTCCAGGGCGCGGTTCGGCCGCCGGTTCCTTGGTCTGCTACCTGACCGGAATTACTAATTTAGACCCCTTGCAATATGATTTATTATTTGAACGCTTTTTGAATCCCGATCGAATTTCCATGCCGGATATTGATATGGACTTCGCTGATGCCCGTCGGGATGAGGTCCTAGATTATGTCGGAAAAAAATATGGACAAGATCATGTGGCCCAGATTATTACTTTTGGAACGATGGCGGCCCGGGCGGCCGTGCGCGACGTCGGCCGGGTCTTAGATTATCCTTATGATTATTGCGACCGGCTGGCTAAGAATATTCCGACTTTAACTAAACTAGATAAAGCTTTGAAGGAAGCCCCGGATTTAAAAGAAATGTATAATAATGATCCGGAGGCGAGACGAATTTTAAATTACGCCTTACGTTTAGAGGGGGTGGCTCGGCACGCCTCGACTCACGCTTGCGGCGTAGTGATTACTAAGGATCCCCTGACCGATTATGTGCCGGTTCAATACGCTTCCTCAGCTGATAACACGATTATCTCA
>JAPLVX010000100.1 GCA_026396945.1 Candidatus Falkowiibacteriota bacterium | reverse complement strand
TGACGGCGGGATCGATCTTCTCGTCCGTGCCGATATATTCTATTTCCACAAAATCGCCCAAACCCCTAACTGAATCAAGGGCAATCTCGTAATTTTTGTATTCCCAGATCCTTCTTAATTTATCAACCACGGCCAGGCTGGTGAAATTAAGAGCCTGTAAAATTCTACGCGCGGCTTCGACATTATCCAACTTAGTTTCAAATTCATCACAATGATGGCTCTCGCCTTGGTCAGTAAAATGCCAATTTTTATAATTCCAGAAGAAAACCCCGTCGGCCTCGCGGAGCCTGAGCCATTCGCTCACTGGCCGGACGGCTAGAAAATCTTTATGTCCGGGGGAAAAATATTCATCAACTTGGTGAACTTCTTGCTTAAAAGTTCCGGCCGTAGCTAAAAAATCTAATAAGGGCTGAGAATTTTCGATATTAACTTGGATTTCAATCTCAATATTATTACAAGCCATATTAATAATTTTAAATAATATTAACTTCCGGCTCAAGTTTAATCCCGAATTTCTTTTTCACAACCGTCTGAATTCGACTCACCAATTTCAAGGCTTCATTAGCAGTCGCTCCCCCATAATTGACTAAAACCAAGGCCTGCTTCTCATACATACCAACCGACCCAAATTTTTTGCCCTTAAAGCCGGCCTGTTCGATCAACCAAGCAGCCGGAATTTTTACTTTATTAGGCTGATCGGGAAAACTTTTAATTTCCGGGAATCTAAATTGTAATTTCTTAAACTGGGATTCTAGAATTACCGGATTCTTAAAGAAAGAACCGGCGTTAGGGAGAAGCGCGAGATTGGGTAATTTACTGCTCCGAAGTTTAGAAATAATCCTGATCATATCGCCGGCGGTTGGTTTTTTGACACCGGCCGCTTTCAATTCTTCCCTGATGGTGCCGTAAGCTAATTTAAATTGCGGCCTTAAAGACAATTTGCAAATAATTGATAAGATAAAATAACGACCATGATATTTATTTTTAAAAATACTGTCGCGATAGCCGAAACGGCAAGCAACGGCGGAGAATATTTTCTCGCGGCCGGTTTTCAAATCCAGGGCCCGCAAAGAAACAAAAACATCTTTTAGCTCCACGCCGTAAGCACCGATATTTTGCACGGGGGCGGCGCCAATCGTGCCGGGAATTAAAAATAAATTTTCTAAACCGAATAAATTATTTTGCACGGTAAAATTAACCAAGTGCGACCAAGCTTCCCCGCTGGTCGCTTCAACCAAGGCAAAGGTTGGCGTTTTTTTAATAATCCGCCAGCCCTTGATTTCATTTTTAATCACTAGACCCCGGAAAGGTTTGGTCAGTAAAATATTAGAGCCGGCGCCTAAAATAAAAATTTTTTGCTGCTTAGCTCTCGCCCATTTAAGAGCCTCTCGTAACTCAGTTTCTGTTTGGACCAACGTAAAAAAGTCGGCGGTGGAGCCGATTTTTAGGGTCGTAAACGGCTTTAAAAGCACCTTTTTCTCCACTTTAATCATGCTTTTATTATAAGGGAAAAAGACGAAAAAGACCAGCCAAGAAAATAATAAACAAGTAAAAATATTAGCCATTCGTTGACAAAAATAACAAAATATTATAATATAAATAATCAATAAACCAACGCCCTTTTAAAATTACTAAAACCTTTCACTAACCATTTAAATAACTTTTGTCATGAAAATCCTAGTAACTGGAATCGGGGTTAGCGGCAAAAGTTCTTTTTGCCGCTCCTTATTTAAGTTTTCAAGAATTAAGGAACCAAGCCGACAGTACTTGTCTATCGTCGCTGCCAGACAATTTTCACCCTGACATTGTCTATATCATTGAAGATGTTCACGCCACTCTTGATAATGCCGTTCTACCGCTATCAGCCTACGACCTAATTTTTTATGTCAGACCAAACTACTTCAATTATCTTTTGTTTTGGCACTGGAGAGCTACCGCTTGGTTTAAATCGGGGGAATTCAGTTGGGAGAAAGAATCCGGCTGGCACGGAAGCCTTAAGAACAAAGACTGGCGAAACCTTATTCCCATCAGCCGCGAATTCATTCGCCACTTACTAAAAAGAAGAGCTTGGTTAAAAGATGATTATAAGAAACTAAGTCCTTTTAACTTTCATGAAGTCCGGCCCTTTATTAAGAGGGGTGAGATATGCTTCAAGTGCAAAACTTGAGTTGGCTAACCGCTGTTAAAGCAGCGGTTTTTCTTATTAAAAAACATCCACCAAGCGGATGTCTCAATTAGCGATTATTTCTATTTTAAAGTTTCAATAATGAAGCCGCGGTTTTTATCAATCAGGGGCAATTGTTTAAAAACGCTGTTCCAGGCGAAAGCTTGATCTTTCGGATCTTTCGAAAAATTAAGATAACGAGTGCAAAAAGATAAAGCTCTTTCCAGGATGGCAAATTTTATGGCGTCTGGCAAAAGTTCTTTTTCTAATTTAGTTAATTTTCTTTCCGTCTGATAACCGCGTAATAATCGGGCCAAGCCGACACGATCAAAAGAATGCCAATTATTTTTAAAACCCCAAGCGCGCCCGGCCTGGCCTAAATCAAATAATAAATAGCCGAAATAGCTACGATCGAAATCAATAATGGCGTCGATTCTATCTTTTTGCCACAAAACATGGCGACGCCCCAGATCTTCATGGATCATGCCCTTGGGCAAAGTGGCCGGGAATTTAAGAGAGAATAATTCTTTTTCCAAGGCGGCGACGAACGGCCGCTTATTTAAAAAATTGCTTTTTAAAATATTATTTTTTTGCGCTCGGAAATATTTTTTAGTCGCAGTCAGATCAAAAACATGAAGCCGTTTATTTTTAGTTTGATAATTCTCCAAGACAGCCTGCATTTTTCCTAAAGTTCTTCAGAAAGAAAAAAAATTGTCCGGCGTCGGTTTAAGCTTGGCTCGGCCGGCCGTGTATTTTCTTAAATAGCCGAAATGTTTTTTCCAAGAAATCACCGTTCGCCCATTTTTGGTCGGCAACGCTTCAATAACGGGT
>JAPLVX010000029.1 GCA_026396945.1 Candidatus Falkowiibacteriota bacterium | reverse complement strand
TTGATAATAAACAGAGTCGGATTGATACTTACTCTCTAAGGAGAGAAACATTTTGACAGCCTTGTCAGTTGATCCGCCATTTTCAATAAATTGCCTTTCCGAGACATCCCGGATACCATCTGGCCTCACCTGGCCGTTAGCAATACTAGCAAAAGCAAGCAATGCAATCACGAAAACTTTTTTCATTGATTTGGAGGTGTTTAATTATTATATAATTTTAATGTCCTATTTTAATGCTTATATTATATCATATTTACATAAATATGTCAATAATATAACAAAAAATATACTAAAATCAGCCTATTTTGTGCCTACTCAGTGCAGTTGGAATGATTTTATTAAAATTAAATTACCTTAACAATAATTAAAATGTGCGCAAACTTGTTACCTATTGACAAAAAAAGGTTTATGTTATAATATAACTAGTCATCATTTAAAGATTAAAGGTGCCGAAATCAATTTCCTAGATCATTAAAAACAAATAAATAATGAAAAAAAACTTAATTTTAATTATTGCCGTAATTTTTATTACATGCCTTTATTCATGTGATTTCCATGGTGCTAACAGTACCTCGCCTAATTTTGGACCTAACTATCCATATCAAGGAGAACAACTACCAAAAACACCAATGGTGTTCAACACCGATAATCTTCAAAGTACTAGTCCTCTTCAAGGTGTTGGTCCTTTCTGTGTCCTTGGTGGATATAGTCTATTAATAGACGAAGAACATGATCGCTTTTCATGCCTACTCTACTACAACATGCAGGTAATATGGAGCTCTGGTACAACTAACTGGCTTAGAGGATATGCATCGAATGACGTGCTACTTATACGTAGCGATACTGTTTCCCATCTATTTTATAAAGGTTCTAATATCGACAGCTATCTTTACTCATTAACTAGCTTGCACAAACAATCAATATTTCCAGCGATTCTTGAATTTCGAGTTGATACTAAAGACTATATACAAATAAAAATTGACGAACGTTTCGTGTTGCTAAACTTAAAAACTTTAAAAATAGAGGAAGAGTGGTAAAAAACTGACACAAAGGGCCGCCTCAATCGAGACGGCCTTTAAAATAGAAATAACTATTTAATTACTTGGAAATATAGGGCTGAAAATTATGATTAAATGAAATAATTTGAGAGTTAACACTGGAAATCTTCTTATCATTAATAACCACTTTAAGCGCTAAACCGATATTTGTTTCCGGCGAAAAATTTTGATCGAAAATGAAGTTACCCAAACTATAGGCTATATAAACATTGTGATATGATTCTAATTCTTGGACAACGTGCGGATGATGACCAATAATTAAAGACGCGCCGGCCTCGACTGCCGTTTTGGCAATTTCTTCTTGGTGAGCATTATGCCTAGTTTCATATTCTCTACCCCAATGGAAAGAAACAATAACTAAATCGACCTTCTCTTTGGCCGCCTTAATATCTTTAATCATCTGCTTTATATCGAGATAGGCAATACCCGTCTCGGTTTCACTGGCGGCATCCGTCTTAGGTAATAAATCCGTATAAGCTAAATATATTATTTTGACGCCATTAATTTCTTGATAGACTCCGCTGTGAGCCTCGTTAAAATCTACGCCGCCGCCCACATAAGACAAGCCGACATTTTTAATATTTTTGAGCGTATCAGAAAAAGCCTCTCGGCCATAATCAAAGGCATGATTATTAGCGACAGACAGAATAGTAAAACCTGAATTTTTCAAGCCAGCCGCCACTAAGGGGTCAGCTCTAAATGGATAAAGACTTCTCGTAGATCTTCCGCTAGATGAAATCGGGCTTTCTAAATTGGCAAATACCGAATCGGCCCCTGACAAGAACGGCTTAATCTCAATATAAGGAAAATCATAATTGTTTTTTTTACTCATCATTTCGCCAATGTAGCGTGAAAGCATTACGTCACCGACAAAAATTATTTCCGCCTGATTTTTCTTAGTCTTATCATTAGGTTCTGGGCCGCTAATTATCTTTTCATTCTTAATATAGGCAGCGGCGAAATAACTTGTTGACGAGGAAATCTTTTCGGTCGTATAGTCTTGTGAATTCTTATGATTAATAATTTCTAAAGACGAGGAAAATAAATCATATTGTAAAGATGCTTGGACATAAGAAGCGGCAACTGAATCGATATTACCAGGTTGACTTAGAGTTAAAATTTTTTCGTAATCTGCCTGCTCAAGAACATTAAGAGTTTCTAAGTCTTTTCCGGCAGCTTGATCCGGAGTTAAATAGTGAGAAAAATCCGTGCTTTGAACAACCAGAGAATTTGAAGGAAGTGTGGCTTTTAATACCGCGACTATCTGATCGAGCTCTGG
>JAPLVX010000098.1:3576-6529 GCA_026396945.1 Candidatus Falkowiibacteriota bacterium | reverse complement strand
GGAATATATACATGACCATAAGAAATCGCAAAGATCCCCTCTCTGGGGATTTTTTGTTTTATAAAACTTTCTTAACTCTGATTAAGCGATCTTCTAAATCACCTTGTTTTAGAGCGACTTCGATTTCATCTTTATCCCAATCTTTGACTTCATCCGCTCGCCAAATATTATTTAAATCCGTCCCCTGATCTAAGATAGAAACATCGGCGGTTTTTACTTTTTTTAATTTATCAATATAGTCTAAAATTGAGGACAATTGAGCCCCGTAGGTTTTTAATTCAGCCGGACTTAATTCTAGCCGGGATAATTGGGCAATATGCTTTATTTCTTCAACTTTTAACGACATGGTAATTTTATTTAAATTTTATAATTTCTTCAGGCTTAGCTGATTAGCTTTATGTTAAAATATTTTGACGTGGGCCCGATAATGGTTATGAGTCCAGGCTTAACATCTGGATTTCCGGGGTTCGAATCCCCGCGGGTCCACACCCGGATCCACCTTATTGATTATTTTTGATAATTTTGCTATAATAATATTTGTTAAGCCTGGAATATATACATGACCATAAGAAATCGCAAAGATCCCCTCTCTGGGGATTTTTTGTTTACCTTAGGACATATTAACTTTGTTTTCAATGACTTCAACTTTGCTTCAACAACTTTAAAAACTCGGCTTCAACCAAAATTTTTACCCCAATCTTTTTAGCTTTTTCGTATTTAGAACCGGGCTCGGCGCCGACGATTAAAAAATCTGTTTCCCGGCTGACACTCTCAGCAACTTGTCCGCCAACTGTTTTAATTCTATCTTTTGCCTCTTCCCTTGTCAAACCAGGCAAAGAGCCGGTTAAAACAAATTTCTTGCCTTTTAGGGCGGAATTTTTACTATTAATCGCCGGGGTAATTTTTAAGCGCAGGCCCGCCGCCCTCATTTTTTCTAAAAGAATTAAATTATGCTGATCGCGCCAAAAATCCTGAATACTTTGGGCGACTATCCCGCCGACATCTTCTAAGTTTTCTAATTCGTCTTTAGATAATTTTTGAAAACGACTAATTAATTTAGCGATTGAAATACTGGCTTCGGTAAACTGAAAATAATCGGCTAGTTTTTGGGCACTCGTTTCGCCGACATGTCGGATGCCCAGAGCATAAATAAACCGCGCCAAATCAAGCGAGCGATGCTCATCGATCGTCGTTAAAATATTAGTAATTTTTTTCTCGGCAAAACCAGGCAAGCCGTTTAAATCTTCGGCTTTAAGATAAAATAGATCGGCCGCATCTTTAATTAAACCCTCACTCAAAAATTTCTCAATTATTTTCGGGCCTAAGCCCTCTAAATCTAGGGCGCCCTTAGAAACAAAATGGCTAATTTGTCTTAATTTAACCGCATAGCAATTTTTATTTAAACAGCGGTAAGCAACTTCGCCGCTAACTTGTTCAACCCGGCCCTCACAACGTGGACAAACCGAAGGAACGGAAATATTTTTCTCGCTTCCCGCCCGCAAATTTTTTAGAACCTTAACTACTCTAGGAATAACATCACCGGCCCGCTCAATTACGATCGTATCGTTAATTTTTAAATCTAAGCGTCTAATTTCGTCTAAATTATGCAAAGTGGCTCGTCCGACTGTCACCCCGCCGACACTCACCGCTTCCAAAATCGCCGTTGGTGTTAGAACCCCGGTGCGACCAACTTGCCAGACAACGTCTTGAATCTTAGTGGTCGCTTGCTCAGCGGAAAATTTATAAGCCATCATATAGCGCGGCGCTTTGCCAACAATTCCTAAAACCGACCAAAAATTTAAATCATTAAATTTGACCACTACCCCGTCAATGCCAAACGGTAATGATTCCCGCCTAGTATCCACTTCTTTTTGGAATTTTATAACTGCCTCTAAATCAACGCAAACTCGATTTTGCTTTAAGGTTTTAAAGCCCAATAGGCCAGCTAATTTATCAGCCTGCGCGCGCGTTTTGAGAAGGGCGACGTTTTCAGCCAACCCAATTTCGGCCAACAAGTTTCTGGCCGAGGGCGACGCTGTTCCTAAAATTAAATCATAAGCATAAAAATCTAGTTTCCTCTCAGCTGTAATTTTCGTGTCTAGTTGTCGTAAAGAGCCGGCGACGCCGTTTCGGGTATTAGCCAAGAGGGCTTGACCGGACTTCTGATATTTTTTATTTAATTCCGCAAAGACCGTCTTGGTCATAATCGCTTCCCCGCGGATTTCCACCGTTCCGTTTTTTACTAAATCTAAAATTGCCGTGGCCGCTTTAGCTTCGAGGCCAATTTTTTGACAAGCGCTTAAATCCGGGGGGGGTAAGTTAAGAGGGATACTATTTATTGTCTTTATGTTATTAGTTATGTCTTCGCCGACTAGACCATTACCGCGGGTCGCGCCCGAAACTAAAATTCCCGCTTCGTATTTTAAGCTAAGCGCCAGCCCATCCAGTTTTAATTCGCCGTAATAAATAAATGGGCGCCCTAACCAAGAGCTATTTTTCAAATAATTTCGATTTCTCTCTTCCCAAGCAAGCATATCGCTTTCGGAAAAAGCGTCAAACAAAGAAATCATTGGTCGTTCATGCTTTATTTTCTTAAATTTTGACAAGGCCTTGCCGGCGACTCGCTGCGTCGGTGAATCGGGCGTAATTAAATCCGGCCAGGTATTCTCCAGCTTAAATAATTCATTCTTAAGAGCATCTAAAGCGGCCGGACTTAAAGTTTCTTGATCCAAAACATGATAATTATAACGATGGCGATTAATTTCGCTCTTTAGTTTAGCAATTCGATTTTTAGCTTCAGATTTAGTCATGAAATAAAAAATTACTCTTAAATTATTATATCATTTTTAAAATTAAAAAACCACCCTAAATAGGGTGATTTTTTATTTTACCTTAGGATAAATATTATTGATTAGTGGTAGCAGGCGGAGTTTGGGTGGCAGGGGCACAGGTG
>JAPLVX010000098.1:2860-3459 GCA_026396945.1 Candidatus Falkowiibacteriota bacterium | reverse complement strand
ATTAATCATTATGCTTTGGTTATTTAACTTTAAATTAAATTGCCAAAAAAGCATAATTAGAATGCCGAGAACTAAACCGATAATCAGGGGGAAAAGGGTTTCTTTTTTCATATTTTTTTCTGTTCGCATAAGTCGTAGATATAATCGCGCTTTTAGGTAGCCGCAATTATCGCGACGCTACGCGAAAATTTTTTATTTAAATTTTTATTGAGTTTTTTGCGCGGCCGCTAAACTAGTATTAATAAAATTAACCACCCCGCTGATCTTGTTGGTATTATCGGTCACGGTGGCCTGTAAAGCATCTAAACGTTTTTGCTGTTTATTAACTTGCCAACCAAAATAAATACAACCGGCTAGCAAAATTACCACGAATAAAGACCAGAGTAAGGGGGCCAAGGACATTTCTTTTTTCATAGAATAATTTTAATTTTTTTATTAGATAACAAAATTATTATACAACAAATCAAAAGCAAAGACAAATAATAGAATTAAAAACTACTTTGGGGCAGTGGTTAAGGTTAAGATCCCGGTGGCGCTTTCAATCTGAGTCTTATAATTTATGGTGTAAATTTTATAATAGTAGAGCGTGTCCGCCTCAT
>JAPLVX010000098.1:0-2808 GCA_026396945.1 Candidatus Falkowiibacteriota bacterium | reverse complement strand
CGCCAACCGTTACATTATTGCCATTGATATTTTTGCTGGTCATGGGTTCATAATTATGGAAGTTATTATCCGAGACACTAAAATCGCCGTCTTTATTATAAACCATTTCGTAGCCACCGTCGTCAATCGTCGAGAAGAAGAGCACATCACTACCAGGGGGTTTGTCCCTACTAGGGGCGTTTATTTCACCAAGGGTAATATCACCACCGGCGCTTGGGCTGCCAACTGTTAAAACCCCGGAATCGCTACTATTCGTCATGCTCTGATCCCAAGCATAGATAATGTAGTAAAAATTAGTGTTTATTGTTCCGTCGCCAGCCGTACCACGATTAAAGCCATGCTGCATCATCGTCGTATCGTGAGGATTGGCAGGTGGCAATGTTCTGAAATCATCAGAATACACTATCTGATAATGTCCGGCCATGTCACTATCAAACATAATGTCAGAAGCGGGTGGGGATCCCCCCGGAGTTTTATCACTTATGTTTGATAGCACTGGCGCCGAACCGACGGTAGTTACGACATAATTTGTATAGGGGGTCGAGGTATTATGAGCCGGAGAAGCGTCTCTCGCATCAAATTCGTAATAATAACCGGTATTAGCGGTGTCACCGATTGAAATAGTTTGAGTGGTATTAGCATTCAGCGGGCTAGTAATCTGCAGGGCGGGCATAATAGGCACAGTACTCCATTGGTAAGCATAATAGCCATTTTCATTGATCATAAAGGTTTGTTCATAGGCTGGCGGGCTGCCCGAAAGATGAGGGGAGTCGACGGCCGTAATAATCGGCGCCGTATGGTCCGCCCCGGTAGTCAGGGTGCCGGAAGTTGAGGCCGTATTGCCGGTCGTGTCTTTATAGAAAGCCTTCCAGTAGTAAAAGGTACTATAGGCGTCGCCGACATTAAAAGATGCGCTGTAATTAGCTGAAATCGGCCCGAGCCAAGTCGTCATGGGGTCACCGGGATAACCGCTAGTACTCCAAGCGGTCCGGTAATAACCATCTTCATTAAGATGAAAGGCTAGCAAAGCGCCCGGCTGATAATCATAGGTGGCTTCCAAAGTAAAGGTAGGGGGTGTGACATCGCCACCATATTGGACAATAGCGTGCAAAGGGCTGGCGATATAAGAATCAACCTGATCAATGGCGTTATCGGGGACAAAAAATGAGGTGGTGGCCAAAGACGTATCAATACTAATTGCTCTAGTCTGCGCGGTAAAATTAGCTATTCCCTGATTAACATTAATTTGCCAACCGCCACCGCCGATTTGCGTATAAGCAGCGGCCTGAATAAATTTAACCGAACAGAAAGCCAGTAAAGCGAGGCTCGCGACCATCAAAAAAATTGGCGCAATTATTCTTTTAAACATATAATTAAATATTTTAGGTCTAGCATTTGAGAATTACTTTAGTTTCTTGGATAAGCGGCTTATTTCTAAACGTAAGCTATCAATCTCGGCCTGTTGTTCTTTAACAGCCTCTACTAATAGGGCGGTAAAATTACCGTAAGCGACTGATTTCAGGCCGGTCGCATCGGTTTCCACTAATTCCGGAACGACCTGTTCAACATCTTGGGCGATAAAGCCGTAACTTGGGGTATTATCTTTCTTCCATCTAAAAGTCACGCCTTTTAAATCCATAACTTTGGCCAAAGGATTATTAATTTCATTAATATCTTTCTTCAAAGTTAAATCAGAACTGTAGAAAAAGCCGGTAGCTAAGACATCGCCGCTAACCGTTAATTTCTTAGTCGGGTTAGAATTTCCAATTCCGACATTCGTACCGTTATCATAAATTACTCCCGTGCTGAGCGTATTAGCATCCGACCAACGAGTGCCCCAATTAGCCGTCCCGGTCATAGCGGTAACCGCGGAAGTGGTGTTACCTTTTAGAACGCCGGTTAGAGTGCTCGCGCCAGTTCCCCCATTAGAGACGGAAAGGTCAGTACCAGACCAATTAGTATCACTAATATTGCTCGCGGTCGCGAGAGTTCCGAGACCTAAAGAGGTGCGGCCGGTCGCGGCCACTAAATTAGTGGCGCCACCATCCCATTGCAACCGGCCTGAATAGGCCGTATCCCAATTAGTATTATTATAGCCAGAAGTTAGACCGGTGCCACCATTAGCGACTGCGAGGGCGGTGCCCGACCAATTAGCATTATTAATATTGCTTAGTGTGGCTAAAGAGCCGAGACCTAAAGAGGTGCGGCCGGTAGAAGAGCTTAGGCCAGTGGCGCCACCGTCCCAATGAAGAGTATTTGTATAGGCCGTATCCCAATTAGTATTATTATAACCGGAAGCGGCGATAGTACCGGTGAAAGTTTTGTTGCCCGCAAAAGATTGGGCGCCAGTTGTAACAATACCGCCATAGGAACAATACCGCCATAGGAAGCGCTAGCCGGCTCAAGGTTTAGTGCCTGGGTGCTGGAGTTAATAGTCATGCCAGTAGCGTTAGAGGAAGCACCAATAGCCGATAAAGTAACCGGATTATGAACAGAAATGGAGCTTAATTGATTATAGTTCACCGCCTCAGTGCCCGCGGTTCCTGGGGCGACGTTAGCGATTTTAGAATTTCTTGCATCAATTGAATAACCAACCCCGCCATTATCCGACACTAATTTAGCCGAACTAACTGTCGTGGTCCCAATTCCGACATTCGTACCGTTATCATAAATTACTCCCGTGCTGAGTGTATTAGCATCCGACCAACGAGTGCCCCAATTAGCCGTCCCGGTCATAGCGGTAACCGCGGAAGTGGTGTTACCTTTTAGAACGCCGGTTAGAGTGCTCGCGCCAGTTCCCCCATTAGA
>JAPLVX010000093.1 GCA_026396945.1 Candidatus Falkowiibacteriota bacterium | reverse complement strand
GAAGACGTTTTCTGAGTGACCTCTTTTTTTTGCTTTGGTTACGGTTTTTTTGGTCTTTTGTCCAGATTTTCTTCATTTGAGGAATCGGCATATTTTATAGAAATTTATTTTTGTTACCACCCTTATTATAGCAGAAAGGTTTTTTAACTTCTATTTTTAATTTTATCTGCTATTATATAAATGTATAGAGAAAATTATCAGCCCATATTATACATATATATGGAAAAAATTACCAGTCCGCAAAATCTCAAAATAAAAAATTTGATTAAATTGTTTAAAGGTCGGGAGAGAAAAAAACAATCCTTGATCATTATTGAGGGCGAGAGGGCCATTGAACAAGCAGTCAGAGGCGGTTTTTTAATTAAAGAAATTTTTTATTGTCCGGAGATAGCAAAGACAAAATTGTCCAGAGTTAGATTTTTAAATAATAAAGATTATTTAAGCAGCCCAGTTTCAGCCAGAGTCTTCAATAAAATTACCTATGCAGAAAAACCCGATGGTTATTTAGCTCTAGCCGAAGCAAAATACTTAGGGTTGGATAAAATAAAACTTGATAATCGGGCCCTGGTTATTGTTTTAGAATCATTGGAAAAACCCGGCAATCTGGGAGCAATTTTGCGAACGGCTTATGCCGCTAAAGTCGATTTAATTATAATTAACGACTTGAAAACAGATATTTATAATCCTAATGTGGTTCGAGCGAGCGAGGGTTATTTGTTTGATAGCCGGGTGGTGGTCGCGGACAAAAATGAAACCTATAATTTTTTGAAGAAGAATAAAGTTAAGGTTCTGGCGACTAGTTTGAGAGCTAAAAAGATATACACCAATTTTGATTTTAAAATTGCCACGGCAATTATAATGGGCACGGAGTCTAGCGGCCTAAGTAATGACTGGCTGAAATTAGCTGATGAACAAATAAAGATTCCGATGAATCAAGGAATTGACTCTTTGAATGTTTCGGTTAGTACGGCGATAATTTTATTTGAGGCTTGGCGGCAGAGGGGTTTTAATTGACAAGATTTAGGTTTTCTATTAATATCAAAATACTAAAATTAGATAAATTGTATGACGCGCCCATAGTTCAATGGATAGAACACCAGCCTTCTAAGCTGGTCATGGGGGTTCGATTCCCTCTGGGCGTACAATCTAATAAGAAGTTTATGGTGCCTATAGTGTAGCGGTAACACGTAAGATTGTGGCTCTTGAATCCTGGGTTCAACTCCCAGTAGGCACCCAATGAAAATAACCCTAATATTAGGGTTATTTTTGTATAAATAAAAAGGTCCAGTTTTTAAGACTGGGCCTGATATGAATTTTGGTTAATTTATTATACTTCGGCATTCGGGGGAAGATATTTACCCTCATATGTTTTGTTCGGCGTGCTGAAGTATCGTTCAACTTCAGGTGATAGCCTCGGTATATCCTCAACATTTACCAAGTCAAAGGTCGAGGTAAAATGACCGTTGCCAAGACCCTCCTTTTTGTAAATCAAGCCGCCGATATTATCCCGATTTTTATGAAGATCGGACAAGGCTTCAATGGTAAACTGAAGATGGGCATCTGTGTACACTCGACGGGGAACAGTAAATCTAACAAAGTCTTTGGCGGGAATATTTTTGATACCGTCTTCGTTTCGGCCTACCAAGGAAAGACCTATCTCCACCGGTCTTATGCCATATTCCCTGTAGATTTCCACGCAAAGTCTCTGGGCCGGGAAGAAATTTTTGTTAATGTGTGGCAAAAATTCACGAGCATCCAGGAATATGCCGTTAGAACCAGGCGGCCATTGTATCGGCAGCCCGAGTCTTCTGAAGCCGTTGCCAAACTCAGTGACCTGATTAATCCTTTGGCGAAGGTGTTCTTGGTTGCTCCCTTCTTTCAAGCCGAGCGCTAGAGCGGCCAAATCGCGGCCGGACATACCACCATAAGAATAATGACCTTCTATTAATATGCAATAGTTTTTAAACATGTCATATAATTTTTGGTCATCGGTGGCGATTAGTCCCCCCATATTTACTATTCCATCTTTTTTCCCACTCATCAATACGATGTCAGCCAGGGCGGTCATTTCTTTGGTTATGTCTTCAATCGACAAGTCCTGATAGCCAGTCTCTCTTTGCTGTATAAAGTAGGCGTTCTCAAAAATTCGGGCTGAATCAAGGATAAATAATATGTTGTGTTCTTTGGCAATCGCCTGCACGGCTCTTAAATTTGCCAAACTGACCGGTTGCCCGCCGATCGTATTATTCACGACCGTCATAACAATAAAGCCAATGTTCTCTGGGCCATATTCTTCAATAATGGCTTTGATTCTAGCAACATCAGCATTGCCCTTGAAACAATGGTATTCATTGGTCATTTTACTTTCCGGGCAGTCCGCGCTAATAACCTTGGCCCCATTGTTAAAGGCGTTGCCTAGAGTGGTGTCGAAGTATGAATTCCCGGTACAAACGATTTTTTTGTTTTTTTGACTGGCCCGAGCAACCAGATTTTTAAGCAAAGTAGTAAAAACAATATTCTCCGCCGTTCTTCCTTGATGAACCGGTAAAATAAAGTTTTTCGCAAATAGACCCTGAACTACCGGGACAAACTTCTCATAAGTAATACTGTGAGAATATCTTTCGTCGGCGGCCATTATCTCCGCCCATTGTTTGTCACTCTGAGCGCCAGTGCCGCTATCTGTTAGATAGTCTAATAGAATTGTTTCGGCTTTCACCATAAAGACATTGTTGCCGGTACGAGCCAATTCTCTGAGCCTATCTTCCCTAGAAGACGTCGAGGTGTGTTGTACGGTTTTAATTATCCAGGGAGGGACAAGATCTTTTGGCTTGAGCGGTATTATTCCCATTGTCTCGTCCAGCGATTTATTCATTTCGGCTATTAACCGGACGGCTTGAACCAGATCGAAATCATCAGACTTTAGCAGTTTGTTAAATTCGTAAGCTTTTCTTCGTAGAAAATTCTGTTTCATGGTTTTTTCTTTTGTTTTTTATATGTTAGTAAATTAGCAAATCATTTTTAACCTCGTGAAGATCAAAAATGATTTGCTAATTAAGCTAATTTTGGGAAGGAACTTAATAGACTAATATATTACTTTAATAGCATTTAGTCAATGACACATTCAAAGACGCGTTTCTATGTCTTTAGTTTTTGTTTATGCTAAAATATAAACATCACGGAGGCTTCAGGTAGATTTTTATGAAAATTATTTAACTTATGTTTAAACGCAAAATAGCCAAGATTTTGTTGATAGTTTTATTTTCTTTAGCGCTTATAGCCTTGTTTTTCGTTAACGATATTCTTTATATTTTCAAAGGTGCCGACAATAAGTTATTTACTTCCGGCCGGCCGATTGTTTATTCAATTGGAAACTTTGATGAGCGTTTCGGTCTAACAAAAGAGGAATTTCTGGCCGACATTGATCAAGCGGTTAAAATTTGGGAAACAGCTGCCAACAAAAAGCTTTTCAAATATACAGCCAGCGGCGGTCTAAAGATAAATCTAATTTATGATTCGCGCCAAGAGATAAGCGATAAACTTAGGAAGTCTCTAACCGGAGTTGATCGCGCTACCCTTGGTTTTGATTCCGAAAAGAGTAAATACGACGAAGTGGTTGAGCAGTATAAAGCAAAGAAAGATTCTTTTAATCAATTGTTAAGCAGTTATAAAATTAAAAAAGCCGCTTATGACCAAAAAGTAGCCGCTGACGACTCTAATCAAATAAGTGCTAACGAATCAAACGACCTAAAGGTTGAAAGAGAAGCTTTAAATAATTTAGTTCTAGAAATTAATCAACAACAAGACGAATTGAATTTATTGGTAGTCAAGATTAATTCTTTTGCTCGAGACGCCAACAGTCTTATTCCGCAATTAAATCTAGATATCAAGGATTATAATAGTTTGGCTGATTCGGCCAGCCAAGAATTTCAAGAAGGAGAATATCTTTCTGGACTAAGCGGTCGAGCAATAAATATTTATCAATTCGACAACCAAGAGATGCTGATTGCTTTATTAGCTCATGAGCTGGGGCACGCGCTTGGCCTAGATCACGTTGATGACCCTAACGCAATTATGTATAAATTAAATTATTCCAAATCGGCAAAATTAAGTGCCGGAGATTTAGAAGCCTTGAAAAAAGCTATAAAGTAGATTTATTAAAACGTAAAATAGACCAACTAGGTCTATTTTATAATTCGGCCAAGATGATTTTTAAAAAGATTTGAGTATGATATAATAAAACATATGAATAATAAGAAAGATTATAAAATTGCCTATTTTAGCATGGAAATAGCCTTAGAGGCGGATATGGAAACCTATGCCGGGGGCTTAGGGATTTTGGCGGGTGACATTTTGAATTCGGCGGCGGATTTAGGCTTGCCAATGATTGGGATGAGCCTCCTTAATAATAAGGGTTATTTCCACCAATCGATTAGCAGTTCCGGCGATCAAAGCGAAGCTCCAGAAAAAAACTATAATTTTACTAAACTTCAAAAGATGCCTACCTCGGTTACGGTTAATATCGGTAGTGACGAGGTAAAGATAAGTGTTTGGGAATACTTAATTAAAAATGTCGCTCCGGTTTATTTCTTGGATACTAATCTGCCAGAGAATAAGCCGGAATACCAGGATTTGACTAGTCGTTTGTATGGCGGAGACAAAGAATATCGTCTTAAGCAGGAAATAATTTTAGGTCGAGGCGGCGTTAAAATGCTGACCGCCCTGGGCTATCAAGTCGATAAGTTCCACATCAACGAGGGGCATGGCGTCATGGCGGCGATTGAATTATTTTTAAGTTCGAAGCAAGCGGACGAGCTCGATAAAGTAGGGGAAGTAAAAAAGAAAGTAGTTTTTACCATTCATACCTCAGTCAAGGCAGCTCAAGACATTTTACCAGTGGAAATAATTTTAAAGAGTCAGCCTGACTTCCCGATTAATTTATTAGGCTTAGTGAATGATAATAAAATAAATTTAACCGAAGTCGGTGTTTATTTTAGCAATTATATTAACGCCGTGTCCTTAAGCCATAAAAAAGTTTTAGAAAAAATATTTCCCGATATAAATATTCACGCGGTTACCAACGGCGTCCGCGCTTTAACTTGGACAGCGCCGGAATTCCAAACCTTATACGATAAATATATTCCTGGTTGGCGCCTCTCTAGCTCTTTTTTGGTAGAAGCCAGTAATATACCCTTAAGCGAAATCTGGGAAACTCATCAAAAAGCCAAAGAGAGATTGTTTGATTATATCAGAGAAGACGAAGAGGCGTTCTTGCAACCAAGGGTATTAACCATCGGTTTTG